>CAYWCO010000011.1:0-7046 GCA_964456815.1 uncultured Dehalococcoidales bacterium
GTATAGATATATTTCCATTTGCCCGTTCTAAGCGATATTCTTCTGTTGTTGGCATCAAGACGTGGCTTGCCAGCACCGACTTTCTTTCGATGAACGGGTGACTCTGCCTCGCTTATAGCCTCTGAATTTCCCGCTTTTGCCCCATTCCCCCTTGTTAACGGTAGCAGGCTATTGCCCAGAAAAGAACCGGGTTTCTCAATCTTAAGTACATCTAAAATAGTTGGGGCTAAGTCCATGAGGCTTATCTGCTGGCTGACTAGCTGACCTTTTACCCCAGGACCGGCAATAATTAAGGGCACACGGATTAACTCATCGTAGAGATAATGGCTGTGCCCGTGACGGTTACGCTCCATGAGTTGCTGACCATGGTCTGCTGTTATAATGATAAAGGTATCATCCAGAAGGCTGCTTTGCTTTAATATACGCAAAAGGGAGCCTATCATCTTATCGGCATAGCTAATTTTCGTGTCATACAGGTCAACGAGCCTCTTTTTTTCCTGCGGTGATAAGCTGCCTGGTGAGTTGCGTGTTTTGGCGAGAAGCTGGATAATACGCTGAATTTTGAGGGGGGAGGTGAACCCGGGGAGCGGCAGATAGGGCTCATGAACATCCATGTAGTGTATCCAGAGAAAGGAATTTTTCGGATGATAACGTAGCCATGATAGCGCCTTCTTGCTTAATGCTTCAGTCTTGCTGAACCAATTAGTGCCCATATATAGTAAGTATATTACTTGAGCTAGAAACTTGTAGAATCTGCCGGGCTTGTCCATTATACGCTGAGCTATTGCCTTTGGTCTTCCCAATAGGCCTTTTTGCCTCCATTTTTGGATGCTATCATCAAAGGTGTCGAAGCCCCTGTCGTAGCCGTAGAACGATGATATCCAGGGATTGGAATGGAACGCCGCGGTGTGGTAACCATGCTCTTTTAGCACCTCTGCCATGGTGGTCCTCTGACTTGTTATGTAAAGCTTACCTCCATACATAAGTGGATAGGTAGAAGTAAACATAGCCGTAAAAGAAGTTGGGGTGCCGGGGCCTACTGATATCGCTTGAGTAAAAAGGGCACCGCCACCGGCGAGGTAATCCAGATTCGGCGTCGTTTTCCTGGAATAGCCCAGGCAACTCAGGTGGTCTGCCCTCAAGCAGTCAACTGTTATGAGGATCAGGTTCACGCCACCGCCTCTCGATTGGTAGTAAGGGTATTTAATACAAACCGCCCTACCCTTAAAGAGGATGATACACTATCGAGAATAGCCGTGCAAATATAAAGAAAACAGAAATCAGGTTGAGGGAGTGGCATACTTTGCCTATAATAGCAAGAAGGCGAGGTAAGGCATGATTTGGCAGGGGCTATACCGGCTGGTTAAATCTGATTATCTGAAGCTAGTATTCATACTGGGCCTAGCCTTCTATGTGGCTTTCATTCCCCACCAGGGTTATGCATATCCAGTTCATGTTGACGAGTGGGTACACCTGGCATGCTCAAAGCAAATGGTAGAGGAGGCAAGGGTACTGGGACTTGCCAGCCCCTTCTCCGGCGGTGCGCCCATCGGGGTTCAGTCCCTGGAGGTCGGTTTCCATCTATTCTGGGCGATGTTCCAGCAGGTCACCGGTATTTCGTGGCTTGTTATTTTCAAATATTTTCCGGCTGTTATCTTCATGATAAGCGTTCTCTCGGTTTACATTCTGGGGCGGAGGGAAGGGTTTGGCTGGGAGGCAGCCCTCTGCACCTGCTTTGTGCCGACCACAATCAGGTTTCTTGGTCCGGGATTTCTGGTCCCGGTAGCCCTGGGGTTGCTATTTATTCCCCTTTCCCTTTTCATAGCCTTCAACCTCCGAAACTGGTGCTGCTATGTGCTGCTATTTCTGTTCACCTTCTTCCTGATTTCGGCGCACGCTGCCACAGCCATAGGGCTGGTTATTGCCCTTGCGCCGTATATTATTCTTAATTTGAGGAAGGACTTCAGGCACAGCCTGGGGATAGCCCTTGCCTTGGTGATTCCCTTCCTGGCGCCCTTCCCCTGGATTTTCCACCTGCTATTGCCCACGGCTGAGGCTTTTATCACGCCCCAGCCTCCCCCCGAGGCTGGGCTGCCGTATATAACACAGGTGCCCAATATTTACGGCTACCTGCCTACATTCTTGTTCATCGTTGGCATATTCCTGCTGGCAAGGAGGGGGAGACTAAAAGACTACAGCCTGCTCATCATCCCACTGCTTTTTCTTGTGCTCATTGGACTGTTTGTCAACCTTCACCGCGGAAGTGGGGTAATATACGCCCGCAGTTACTTATACCTCATGCTGATGATGGGGATAGCTGGCGGCTATGGGCTGAGGAGGATAAGGGATATCAGGCTGCCGGGGAAGCTCAAGTCGGCTTTTGCCTCAAGGAATATGGGTAGCATTTTGTGCCTTATCTTACTTATACCCACCATATTCTTCTCTGTTCGCTCTCACCTGGACACTCCTTATTACCAAATGATTGATACACAGGATTATGAGGCTTTCGTCTGGGTAGAGGAGAACATCGGCGATGAATACGATAAGGCAGTCCTTGACCCGTGGAAGGGAACTGCCTTTACCGCCAT
This sequence comes from uncultured Dehalococcoidales bacterium, assembly GCA_964456815.1. Lineage (GTDB taxonomy): Bacteria > Chloroflexota > Dehalococcoidia > Dehalococcoidales > BS750m-G39 > CAVTZP01. The sequence continues at coordinate 2,589 of CAYWCO010000011.1, forward strand.
CAGCGGTAAAAAGGTCTATTCCTATATAATCGTAGCCCCATACGAAAGGCAAACGAGGGCTTACAAGTTCCTTCAGGAAGGCTGTAGTGATACTGCTTTTTTAAGGGAGAATGGCATCTCCATTGTATACACACGCCGGGGATGTAATAACCCCGACCTGGTGGAACTCAGGGAGGATGTCTACCTGCTGCCGCAAGTGGAGGCTGAGTAGAGAAAGTCCAGAGAATTATTGACATGGCAAATAGGAATAGTTTATCCTTTATGCCACGATACCCAGACCAAGGCAGGCATACCGCGTCAAATGCCGCCCCCATTAGTGTGGCAATATGAGGAGTGAGGCGATGAACCTCATAATAAATTTCACTCCGACGGGCATGATTCCAACCAAAGAAATGACACCGCACGTTCCTATCACTATCCAAGAAATAGTGGAGGACATACATGAGGCTGTCGAAATCGGCATTACTATGGTCCACCTACATGCACGAGACGAGCAGACTGGTAACCCAACCTACAAAGCTGAAGTGTATAGCGAGATAATTGGCGGGATTCGTAAGTTCTCCAGCGACCTGGTGATTACCGTATCATTGAGCGGACGTACCTTCAGCGAGTTCAAAAAACGGGTAGAGCCCCTGAAGCTGGAAGGGAATGTCAAACCAGATATGGGCAGTCTCACCCTAAGCTCCGTGAACTTCAACCGGCAAGCCAGTATAAACGCTCCCGAAATGATACAGGCACTCGCTCAGGAGATGAAGCAGCGAGGCATCCTGGCGGAACTCGAGGCATTTGATGTCGGCATGATAAACTATGCCAAGTATCTAGAGGATAAGGGGCTGCTTGAGCCACCTCACTATTTCAACCTAATCCTCGGTAATATCGCCTGCGCCCAGGCTGACCTGATACATACCGGGGTAATGATTCATGATTTGCCGCCAAACTCGCTCTGGAGCCTGGGTGGGGTCGGCGATTACCAGCTAAGAATGACCTCAACTGCCATCGCTATGGGTGGGGGGGTAAGGATTGGCCTTGAAGATAACATCTGGTATGACCCAGCCCGCACCAGATTAGCAAATAACCGTGACCTCATTCGCCGTGTCCACAGACTTGCCGAGGCTAACGAAAGAAAAGTCATGACGCCCAGTGAGCTAAGAAAGTTGTTGAATCTAGAGGGTGGTAATGGGCGATATGGCCGTATTTATCAGGCAGGCGATTAGAAACTATTGAAATGGAGAGCTACTCTCCTTTCGTTTTCCCATAGGTTTATATTAAGGCACCCTTCATTTAAGCAAGGTTCAGGGAAGAGGCACACCCTTATGGTCGAACTAAGAGCGGTAAAACACCTGGAGGAAATAGAGCAACTGGTGGACTTGTTTCGCATATCTTTTAACTCGAATATGTCACCGGAACTCTGGAATTGGAAATATCTACAAAACCCTCTAGCCCCTGCCGCTGCTGAAGTTATCGTTGCCCTCGATAAGGGCAAGGTAGTGGGCGCCAGACCCTTTCTACTAGCTGAGATGTGGCTTGACAATAAAAGGGTATTAACTGCCCAACACTGTAATACTATGGTGCATCCAGGGTATCGGAATAGAGGAATATTCAACCGCATGGGTCAACTTGCTATCCAGTATCTCAAGGAGAATAATTACACGCTGTCTTACGGTTTTCCGGCACTCATATCACGCCCGGGATTCCTAAGGCAAGGCTGGCGGGTAGTAGCCCCGACAGAGACCATGTTTCGGGTAGTCCATCCCCAGAAGCTAATCTCGTACAAGCTGAAAAACAAACTCTTGGGTAAAGGGCTAGGATTTTTCTACGATAAATTTCTAAATACCAAAATGGCGGAGAGCTTTCAGCCGTCAAGTGCTTTCCAGGTCGAAATATTTGACCAATTCACCGAGGAATTAAAGGGTATTGACAACCTGAGGGATAAATCGGCCATAGACCTGGTAAGAAGTGAAGCCAATCTACGCTGGCGTTTCGACCGGCATCCAGAACATAGCTACAAATATATCCTAGCCAAAAGAGATAAGAAACTATGGGGGTATGCTGTGGTCAGCGTACAGGAGAAAGCTGATGGCCTGGTTTACGGTATGATAACAGACTATTTGGTAAAGAATGGAGACATTGCCTGCTTCCAGGCACTTATAAAGAGCTCCCTAAGCGAGTTGGAGAAATCAGAATGCGACATTATTTCTATTTGGGCATTCAGCGAACCAAAATTTAGAGAGCAACTATTGAAATACCTTGGCTTCAAGTCCTCCATCAGGTTCCCCTATAATAGAGTCTCTTATTACGGATATCTTGATGCCCTATTGATAGACGAACGAGTAGCCGAGCGGGTCAATATTTACGACAAAGAGAACTGGCGAGTTACCTACGCTTTCCTTGATAGCGCATAACGCCACTCACTACCGCTGACGGCAGGGTGCTGCCGGATTTTCCGCTGATACCCCCAAATTTATGCCATCAACCGCATACCAAGTGCCAAAACAGTACTAAATTACTAATAACAATGGATAAATATGCTTGACATTATGTCTAGAAGGGATAGAATAGACTTAAAGAATAGACAAATGGCGAAATACCGGAACAAGATTTTATTGCTTGTGGTGGCGTTAGTCATGGTATGGATGCCAGCCATGGCTGGTTGTCAGTGCCAAAGTAGTGCCGACGATTTGCCCCTTAGGGAAGGGCCTCCGCTACCGCTACCTCCCCCTCCTCAGGAGGAGTATGTCCCCGACCAGATAATCGTTAAGTTCAAGGCGGGAACTTCAAGTGAAGCTGAAGCCCAGTTAAATGAGGCAATGGGAACCTCGGTGATTTATACCAGCCCCTATGCCGGCTTTAAGGTTTTACAGATTCCCGAGGGGAAAACAGTGGCAGAAATGGTTGAAGCCTATTCCAAGCAATCCATTGTGGAATATGCCGAACCGAACTATATTTACCATGGCACCTGAGGCTAAATAACAAATAAGGGGAGGAGGAGAAGAATGCGGTGTGAAAGAATACTCAAAAAGTCGGGGCTGATTGCACTCATAACACTTATAGTTCTATCAACAGGGGTAGCATTTTATCCTCACCAAGTCTCTGCCGATGATTTGCCTCTCTTTGAAGGTCCCCCTCCACCGACTGCTCCTGAGGCAGAATATGTCCCCGACCAGGTAATAGTAAAGTTTAAGGAAACGACCCTTATGAGCGCCGAAGCCAGCTTAAACCAAGCCCTGGGAACCGAGGTGGTTTACACCAGCTCCTATGCCGGATTTAAGGTTTTGCAGATTCCCGAGGGGAAGACTGTAGCCGAGATGGTCGAAGCTTACTCAGGGTGCCCCTTTGTGGAAAACGCCCAGCCCAACTATATTTACTACGGCACCTGGAGCCCCGATGACGAATTCTACGCCTATCAGTGGCACTTTGACCAAGACCACGGCATCAATCTTGAAGCCGCCTGGGATTTAGACACCACCGTCCCCCTCTACGGGGGCGACCCCGGCATAATAGTAGCTGTGATAGACAGCGGGGTGGCTTATGAAACATATACAGATGGAGACGATGAATATGTGCAGGCGTCGGACCTGGCTAACACCAACTTCACCAGCGGCTACGACTTTGTCAATAGTGACGCCCATCCTAACGATGACGATAACCACGGCACCCACGTCTGCGGCACTATAGCCCAGAACACCAACAATACCGAGGGCGTAGCCGGCATAGCTTTTAACACCACCATTATGCCGATAAAGGTGCTTGATAGCAGCGGTAACGGCACTACTGCCAACGTTGCCGACGGCATCATTTATGCCGCCGATAACGGTGCCGATATCATCAACCTGAGCCTTGGCGGAAGCTCACCGGATACCGAAGTGGAAAATGCCGCCGCCTATGCCTACAATGCCGGGGTTACCATTATTGCTGCCGCCGGCAATGATTATGAGACAGGAAATGACCCTGAGTACCCTGCAGCCTATGATGCCTATTGCATCGCGGTGGGCGCTACTAGATATGACCAGACTCATGCCCCTTACTCAAACACTGGTTCTTACCTTGATATAGTGGCTCCCGGTGGAGATATGACGGTTGACCAGAATGAAGATGGGCAACCGGATGGAGTTCTACAGCAAACCTTTGCCGAAGGTGACCCCACCGATTTCGGCTACTGGTTTTTCGACGGTACATCTATGGCGGCTCCCCATGTAGCTGGTGTTGCCGCCTTGATTCTGGCTCAGCACCCAACCTGGACGCCGGACCAGGTGAGACAAGCCCTGGAGTCAACCGCCATCGACCTGGAGGGAGGTGGTGAACCCCTGGGAGGAGGAGAATATGCCCCACTGGGAGTGGGAGACGGCTGGGATGAGGTATATGGCTGGGGGTTGGTAGATGCCGCCGCAGCCGTTGGAGCATCCGGGGGAGCACCGCCAACGATGCAGACCTGGCTGCCCCAGAGTGTGACCGACACCT
>CAYWCO010000011.1:7146-18536 GCA_964456815.1 uncultured Dehalococcoidales bacterium
GCTCTAAGGGTGTTGGTGACGGCACAAGCTACGGGCCGGATAAATCCTTTAACACGGCTGGGGGAGCACCGCCAACGATGCAGACCTGGCTGCCCCAGAGTGTGACCGACACCTCAGCCAGGCTGAGGGGATATGTGTCTGACCTGGGCTCAGCCTCTTCGGTGGATGTTTCCTTTGAGTGGGGTGAGACTACATCCTATGGTAATACGACTACACCCTCAGCTGTGACCGATATCGGTGTCTTTAAGTTTAGCGTCTCCAGTCTCTCGCCGGGGACTACCTATCACTACCGCTCTAAGGGTGTTGGTGACGGCACAAGCTACGGGCCGGATAAATCCTTTAACACAGCTCCATGAGTAGCCATAAAAGACCCATTAGCTAATAAAAGCCACCCTTCAACAAGGGTGGCTTTTCTTTTCAGCGCAAAGGTTATCTTGCCGTCTTTGACAAGACCAGGTGAAAGTATTAACTTAATCAGTAACAATGTACTAAATAGGGAGGGGGAAGGCATTGGACACACTCGAAGAGCTAGCTCAAACCGCCCGCACTCGACCGGAAAAACTGAAGGAACGCAAGGAAAAGGGTATTAAGCTAATTGGCTATATTGGCCGGTTTGTCCCCGAGGAGTTAATTCATGCCTCTGGAGCACTACCATATTTACTCTGCAGAGGAGGACAGCCTGAACCGCCTGATGCCGTAATCCCCTACATGCTCCGCTTCATGAGCCCTTATGATAGGTCACAAATTGGCTATCACCTTTTAGGTATAGACCCGGTAGTTCCAATGCTTGACCTCATAGTGGTGCAATGTAGCGATTGCCATGAGTCAAGGTTAGCTGACCTGTTTGAATACTTTAAATTGCCAACGGCGAGGCTGGGTGTTCCACCTGATTGGAGAAAGTCGCTCTCCCAGGACTACTATTACAACGAACTAACTCGGCTAAGACAGAGGCTGGAAGGTCTCACCGGTAATAAAATATCAGACGAAAAACTCAAGGAATCAACTGACTCTATTAACAAAATAAGAGACCTGCTAAGTAAGATTAACCTATTAAGGAAGAAACAGCCGCCGCCCATAGGCGGTGATGACTTCATTCGACTAAATCACTATTCTTTCTATTGTGACCTGGAGAAGCTACTTCCGAAACTCAATGACCTGTATGAGCAGCTACAAAAGGACAAAAGCCCCTTCTCCGGAGAAGCGCCCAGGATACTTCTAGCCGGTCATGTAGTAGGTGTAGGCGATTATGTTGTTCCCAGGTTGATTGAAGACTCCGGCGGGGTGGTAGTCGCTGAGTTTCTAGACGAGGGGATGATGCAGTGTGCCTGGAAGGTAAAAACGGACGGTGACCTGATGAGAAATCTGGGGGAGACCTACTATTTAGCCAGAACTCCACCATCTATATTCCAACCAGCCTGGGAAGAAAGGGTCGAAATTATAAAGCAGCTTATAAGAGATTTTAACATTGATGGCGTGATATGGTACGAGCTGTCCTTTGAGGAGATATATGACCTGGAATGCTCCATTATTTCACAGGCGATGGATAAAATAAACATTCCCTTCCTGAAACTCGAATCCTCATACGAATATTCAAGGGAGGCTGTAGGGCCACTAACAACGCGGGTGGAGAGCTTTATTGAGTCAGTCAGGCAGAGGAGGAGTTGATTAAAAAATGGCAAAGGACGTATATGAGGACTTTCTAAGATTGACCGGTTTTGAAGAAGACGAGATGCCGGAATACCTACCCGATTGGCGTAAAGCATCGGAAAAGCTCGGTCTGACCGAAGACGATGTCAAGTTCGCCACCGAAGAGCGGCTCCCTGCCTACTTTGCCGTGGAACTGGAGGGTATCAGGAAATTACTGGGCTGCTTTGTAAGAGAAACTATAGATTTAACCAAGGCCAGCGAGTATAAAGAGAGGGGGGTAAAGATCGTATATGGCATTCTGCCCGCCATCTTACATTTTTATTATGCCCTCAAAATAACGGCGCCGGACAAAGTATTCGTTTCTTTTCCTGATATATTCCTGACCATGGTAATGAACGGCTTCTTCCACAAACTTGCCCCTTATCTGGAGGAGGCGGAGAGAGCTGGAATCCCCTACGGGTGCCGCCACTGCGCCCTGAACAAGACGAGATATGCCGCCCGCCGGTTAAGGGTTATCCCCTCACCTGATATAAACTGGATATGGGGTTTTATCTGTGATGAAGGGCCTAAAACCGATGAATTCATCCGTCTCTATCACGACCCTGAGTGGAAAACGTACATTACGCGCTTGCCCCACGACCAGCCCCTGTATACTGTGGAGGACGAAGTCACTGAGCGGGTTAGCTACCTGGCCAATCAGATGAGAGACGGGTTCGAGTCAACTCAGAAGGAAATTGGGATTAAGGTCCCGGAGGAGAAGATAAAGGAGGTAATTGCCTTCTGGCAGAGGTATGCGGCAAAACTAGCGGAGTTAGCGCTGCTAATGAGTGCTGACCCGCAACCTTTAGGCGCAGTGAGCGGGCGCCTATTCTGGGAGGGTTTGTTCACCCCGTTTAACACCGGCATAGAACCTATGGAGAAGGCACTGGACATCACCATCAAAGAGGTCAAGCAGAGGGTGGCTGGTAAAAAGGGCATATTGCCTCAAGGGGCGCCGAAGTTGATGATTTATAGCCTTCACCCTACCGTTCCCTGGGTAGCCAAAATGTTCGAGGAGAATGGGGTGGGTATACCCTTGAGCGAGTTTTTTATCCTTACCAAGAAGCAACTAAAGCCGCCTACATTTGAAGACCCCTACATGGCGGCGGCTGAAGGCTGGCTCAGGACGTCGGGGATGGTTAATCCCGGCTATCAGGCAGAACAAATATGTGAGAAGCTGGAAACGCATAAGTTTGATGGCATGGTCTTCGGTTTAATGGACTTTGACCGCTGGCTGGGCAGCAGTCACCGGCTGCTGGCCAGAATGGTGGAGGAAAAGACCAAACTACCGGTATTCTACATTGAGGGAGACAACTGGGACGATAGAGACTATAGCCCGGAAGCCTTGAGAACAAGAATTGAGAGTATATGCGAGATAATGAAGATGCGAAAGGCTTGACCAGGTTATGTTTGCCGGTATTGACATAGGCTCAGCTACTACCAAAGCGGTAATAATCAACCAGGGGGAAGAAATCTTGGCCTTCTCTCTGCTGCCAACAAGCTATGACCGCGAGCAGAGTGGAGCAGATGTTCTTGAATCAGCTTTAGAGAGAGCGGGAAAGGCAAGGGAGGCCATAAAATATATTGTTTCAACCGGCTACGGTCGTAGAGCCTTTGCCTCTTCTGATAAAGCATTACCTGAGATAATCTGCCACGCCAAGGGAACAAGGTTCTTATTTCCTGAAGCCAGAACAGTTATCGACATCGGCGGGCAGGATAGCAAGGTGATAGAAATAGACAATGATGGAGGGGTTGTCAGGTTCGAGATGAATGATAAGTGCGCTGCCGGAACGGGAAGATTTTTAGAAGTCTTAACGGAGAGGATATTAAACCTCCCCCTTGATGAGCTTGGCCCGCTTGCCTTAAAGTCCAGGCATGATTGCACTCTCAGCAGTGTCTGCACGGTATTCGCCGAGTCAGAGATAATCTCTCTTCTATCCGAGCATAAGGCTAAGGAAGATATAGCCTATGGTATAAGCAAGGCAATTGCCAAGAGGGTGATTGCTATGGGGGCCGGGGGGCAAATCAGCTACAATGAGCCCATAGTTTTCTCCGGAGGAGTAGCCAGGAATATCGGGGTGGTTAAAGCAATCGAAGAGGAGTTAGGGAAGAAGGTGATAACTCCAAAGGAACCCCAAATAACGGCTGCCCTGGGGGCAGCCATTTTTGCTAAAGAGCACACCCGGTAAGCCCAAGCTTATTCGGCAGCCTCTTTATAAGACCAAGTTTAATATCCCGCCGGTTATTAGCGCCGCCGCAATCATTATCCCGGTTGACTTTAGCATATTCACCACCCCGAGCTCCCTGAGAAGCACGACAAAGGTAGCAATGCAGGGGAAAAACATAGCCAGGACCACGCTACCGACGACCAGCTGTTTGGCGCTCAGCGCCAGCGGAGCCAGCATACCAAGAGCCACATCCTTACGCAGGAAGCCGATAACTACCGCCGTTACCGCCTCCTCAGGTAATCCCAGGAAATTGGTTATTACCGGCGCCGTAAAGTGGGCAATAGCCTCAAAAATACCAAAGAAATAAAGCACGTTGATTACCAGGACAGCCCCAAGAATGATGGGGATGGCTTCCGCCAGAAAGCCGGAGACCCGCATCCACACCTTTTGCAACATTGCCCGCCACAAGGGCAGGCGATAGGGCGGTATCTCAATCAACAGCTCGGGGGTGAACCCCCTGACAGCAAAGCGGAGTATAACGCCCAAAATAATCCAGACGACAAAGAGCGTCCCGTAGACGATAACAACATACTGCGCTCCACGCGCGCCAACCAGACCGAAGATCATCGCCTGCAGGGCGGCGCAGGGAATGGCAATGGAGATTAGGGTCGCGGCAATGAAGCGCTCTCTTTTGCTCTCCAGGATACGGGTAGCCAGGACAGCCGGTACATTACAACCGAACCCAAGCAGGGTAGGAATAATAGCATATCCATGCAATCCCAGGCGGTGCATGACTGTATCAACCATGACCGCCAGCCGCGGCAGGTAGCCGACATCCTCAAGGAGGCTGAGCACCAGATAGAAAGAGACAACATAAGGCAGGACTGCGGCAAAGGGTATATACAGTCCGCTGGAAAGCAGCCCGAAGGACTGCAAAAAGTCAACCTCGCCATTAATGAGCCTGCCAATCACAATATCGTGGAGGAAACCACCGCCCTGCAATAAGTCGCTCAGCCTCGTCAGCACCGGCGCCCACAGGTTATCAAACAGAGGGTCAAAAACATAGCCAATCAGACCCTCGCCAATGAAACGAATTACAATAAAGGATGCCGCCAGAACAACCAGGGCGATAATGCCCCCGGACAGCGGCTTGACACTGGCGTCGGAAAGTCTTTCCCGCCAGGTATGATGGCGATGGGTAACGTGCTGGACCTGGTCAATGATACTGCCCACAGCCGCCCAGCGCTCGTCACGGCTGCGGACGGGAAGGCGGGGTGAGGCAGCCTTGGAGATATTCTCCACCAGCTCCTTTATTCCCTCCCCGGTTACGGCAACGGTGGGGACAACCGGCACACCCAAGAGCTCCCTCAGCTTATCCAGGTTGATGTCTATCCCCAGGTGCTTGGTATCATCCCACATATTCAGGGCGACCACCACCGGGACACCCTTCTCCAATAGCTGCAAGGTCAGATAAAGGTTTCTCTCCAGATTGGTGGCATTGACCACATTTACGACCACGTCCCCGGTGCGGAGCATCTCCAGGGCTACCTCTTCGGCTTCACTCGTCGGCTCCAGGGTATAGGTGCCGGGCACGTCAATAACCTCGGCGGTGTCCTCCCCCAGCTTCGTTTCCCCGCGGGTATAGCTCACCGTAGTCCCGGGATAATTGGAGGCGATAACGCGGACTCCGGTGAGACGGGAGAAGACGACGCTCTTGCCGACATTGGGGTTGCCCATGAGGAGTATCTTCATTTTGTCGACTCGTCGTTTGGCTGGACCAGTATCCTGCTGGCCATGCCGAAGCCAATAGCCACTCTGGCTCTATCCACCTCAATGGTTACCGGCCCCCGCATAAGGGTGGAGCTAACCTTGGTTATTCTCTTGCCCGGTATAATACCCAGGGCGCTTAGACGGCTCACCAAGCCACGCCCGCCCTGAAGGTGCACTACTATACCACTCTGTCCTGCCCGCATCCGGGTTAGGGTTATTTGTCTTTCATAAGGCATAAAAATTCCGTCTCTCCCCTTTCGTATTCTCACCAAAAATCACCCTTTCTTCTGGCGGCACCGGGGGCAGTAACCCGTCAGGTGAAGCTCGGCATCAACAATCTCAAAATCCCTAATCTCAGGCACATTTCTCTTTAGATAGCGAGTCAACGAGTACGGAAACTCAATGACCCTACCACAGCCAAGACATATCAGATGGTGATGCTTCCGGGCTGGCTTTATCTCGTAGTGATGGTGAGTCTCATCAAAATGAAGCTCCTCTATCAGCCCCGGCTCCTTAAACACCTTCAGGGTGCGATAGACCGTTGATAGGCTTATGCGGGGCTGAATAGCGCGCGCCCGGCGATAGATTTCATCGGCATCAAGGTGCCCCTTCCCCTTCTGGATAATGTCCAGAATCAAGGCACGCTGGCTGGTAACCCTTTTACCAGACTTCCTCAGGGTAAAGTGGCTGCTTCCTCTCTTTTTTTGGCTTTGGTTATTGCTAATGCTTCTCACTTGCAACTATTATAAAACATAGCAGCCCCTTTGTCAATATCTCAAGCGGAGGGGTTGTCTTCACAGATGGATGATATCCTCGTCGTGCTCCAAGGCTAAAAATAGAAGGAGGTAATCCCTGATATGGCGGGTTACCAGGAAGTTATATCTAACGTGTTCCTTCCCGTTCTCCCCCAGCCATCGGGCATAGTCGGGGTTGGTCAGCAGCTGTCTTATGGCGTGGGCAGTTCCCTCTGTTTCATAGGTTAAAAGCCCGGTGAACCTGTTCTGCACCTGAAGGGGTATACCCCCTACCGCAGATGCCACCACCGGCTTCGCCTTCCACAGTGCCTCGGTTACGGTAAGCCCAAAACCTTCCCGGTGCGACTTTTGAACAATGACGGTAGCTGCCCTTTGCAGGGCATTTATTTCAATATCACTACCTGGACCCGGGGAAACAGGCAGAATATGTATGTCAGGATTGCCTCCGGCTCTCTGCTTGACTTCAGCCAGCACCTTATCAGACTCCGGGTCATCGCTGGCAGCACCCCCGGCGAAGACAAGGCAGCAGTCCATACTCTTCTGCACCAGCTCAAAAGCCTGAATTACGCCCAGCGGGTCCTTGAGGTAGTCAAAACGCGAAATCTGGGTAATGATAGGCTTATCCCTGGGTACGCCGTATTTTTCCAGGACTGAATCAATCGTCTCCTGGTCAAGCTCCCTGTTCTTATCGCTCAGCGGGTCTATTGATGGCGAGATAAGAAACTGGCGGATAGGCAGTTCACAGGCAAAGGCTGGCGCCGAGAAAACTGCGGCATCATATTTAACGACAAAGGGCTTCAGAAAATTCCATACCTTCTTACTGGGGTGTGAGAGGTCAATATGACACCTCCATACCCACTTCTTACCATCCCCCTTCTTCTTGCGAATCAGCCCCACCGGCTGAGGGTCATGGACAAAGATAATATCTCCATCCAGTTGCAGCTTTTTCATATTCTTCTCTGTTATTTCCCGAAAGAGGGCGAAGTCGTCCTTGGTAATCCTGTCCTTCCTGCCATGCAGGGAATTATGAAACTTCTTGGTCACCTGGAAAAACGGCTCGCTACCCTTTATGGTATCCCACCGGGCATCGACGCCAAGCTGCTCCAGCAGGGGTATCATACGGCTTAAGATTTCAGCCACCCCGCCGCCGGTAAAGGTGGAGTTTACGTTCTGGATGACCTTACCCGATAGCCTGGCAGACAGCAAGCGGAGTTCCTCAATGGCGCTCCTGCCAGCGATAGGCTCATAGTCAGAGATTATTACTCTATTCGTTTTTCGATAAGCTGTATCAGTGCCGATCTTAGTCCCTCCAGGGTATAAATATACGGGTCAAGCCGGTTAATTTCCTCAGCAAGCTCAGTCTCCTCTAGGCTATCCTGCAGCCAGATGGAGAAGTCGTTAAACCCCTTCCCCAACCTCAATCTTGAATCGAAAACGTGGAGAAAGAGGGAACCTAAACTTATCTTGCGCAGGGCTTCAACAAACTCCCTGATGTCATGAACCACATAAGAAGTCGGTATGGTCACGCTCACCGATTTCATGAAGTGAAACTCCCGTCCCGGCATCGCCTCCCTGAAATTGGAACCGCGGGAAAGATATTCCTCAATGATGACAACCAGTCTTTCGCGCAGAGTTCCCAGATTGGGAGAACCAAAGGTTTCAACGGTAGCAAGCCTTTCGCCCAGCACCTCATCGCCCAGTGCGTCACCCACCCAGATGGCAAAATCATTAGACAGCTCAGGCGTGAGGTAATGGTGCTGTTCCAGAAAATGATGGGTATGATAATAGATTACGCCGTCTGGCGCCTGTTTCAAACCATCAACAAGTTCATGAAGGTTCTTTGCCTTAATTCCGGTAAGCTCAGTCAGGTGCGCCCGGCTGCTAAAGCGGAAGGGCTCTTTCGCCTTTCTCAAGGGATGCCCGTAGTTAATAATCGTGCCGTGAAGAAGCCGGCTGTTAGGGATGATAATGGTGCTTTCATCCAGAGCCTTGATATGGGTATTGCTCAAGTTAACCGCGGTGACATAGCCTTCCTCACCTGTCTCCAACTTTATGTAGTCGCCCACCTTAATCTGCTGGGTAGCGCTAAGCTGGAGGCCGGCAAAAAGGTTGGGGACGGCGTCTCTAAAAGCCAGTGTTGCCGCTAAGACTGCCACCGCGATGAGGAGAAGAATAGGACTGGTGGGCAGACCCCAGATATCAAGCACAATCAGCACGCTAATAACGATGACAGTGATCCTGACTATATTGACTGCCAGGGCAATAGTTGCTTGGGGGACCTTCAGTCTGGGTAGATATAGCCTGAGCAACCGTTCACTCAAGCCGATAACCACCCAGCCAAAGGATAAAACAAACAAGCTCCCTATCGCCTTGCCGCTGATACCCTTGATTACCGGAGACAACGCCGAGACTTGAATGGCTATGGCAACGCCAAGCAGCAGAACCCAGAGCAAGAAGGGACGGCGTACTACCCTGGCAACTATCTCGCTCCCTTCCCACTTCGTCCTTGCTTTCCAGCGCCCGAGGAGGTTATCAACAACCCGCCTCAGCCACAAGCCAACAACGTAAGTGGCAAGAAAAGCCAGCACCGGGATAAATATCTTAAGCCAGTTAGCCGATAGCCACTCAATCATTCAGCAACTACTCCGCGACTTAATCCCTCTGTGATATCAGCCTTCCGCCATTTTACCACAAATCTCACCGAGCCTCCTCTAACAACAGGCTCAGAAATTTGGCTACCTCATCCGGAGACTCCAGGAAATAGCGGGCTAAAGTGGGATGGTCTCTTTCCCCGACAAAGACCGATATACCACCCCCGTAATGTTCAACAGCCCTAAAACCATCTTCGTCGGTCAGGTCATCACCAAGGTATATAGGCAAGGTCTCGCTTTCTTTTCCCATCAGCATTTCTACCACTTTCCCCTTATCCCAGGCAACCGCCGGTCTGACTTCATATACCTTCTTACCCGAGGTTATCCCTATCCTCCCCAATCTGGCGGCGTCGCCGGTAACACGCTCAAAGATGTTTTTTACCTCTTTAATTTTGCTTTCTGCCACCCGGCGGTAATGAACACTCAAGGTTAGCCCTTTATCTTCAAGCAAGACTCCCTTAATTGCTCCCAGAGCCTGGCTTAGTTCGCCATGAATCTGGCGAAGGAGGGGCCTGGATTCCTGAGCCGCTGGATTTATAAAGCTGACTCCCGCTCCCTCTATCTCCAGCCCGTGGTTTCCAGCATAGACTATGTTACTGATACCCACCTTCCCCTTGAGCTCTGCCAGTGCCCTGCCGCTAACTATAGCTAATGTTAAGCGCTGCTGCTGTGCCAGGGCCTCTAGCAACTGCTTTGTGCCCTCGGAGAGATTTGCCAGCTCCGGCCTTTCCGCAATCGGAGTAAGAGTGCCGTCATAGTCAAGGAGAAGCAATATATGCCTGGCACTCCCAAGCTGCCTGGCAACTTCAGACCACGCAGATAGGAGATGCTCCACTTATCATTCTCCAAATTCAAATTTTACCAGCTCCGAGATTATATCCGTAGCCCACTTGTAGATATTATTCTCGCGCACCACTTGCCTCATATTCCGCATTCGCCGTCGCCTCTCCGCCTTAGGCATTTCCACGGCAGTTTTTATGGCTTCGGCGAAATGGTCAGTAGCATAGGGATTGGCGAACACGGCATCAGTCAGCTCCCGGGCGGAGCCGGTGAACGGGCTCAAGATAAGAACGCCGTCTCCGTCAAAACGGCTGGCGACGAATTCCTTAGCAACCACATTCATACCATCGTGAAGAGAGCTTACCACAAAGAAGTCTGCCAGCCGGCGCAGTGCCATCAGCGCCGTCTGCGACTGGTGCTCCCGAAGATAAATTATGGGCTTCCAGCGTCCGGTGGCACACCTAGAATTCGTCTCCTCCTCCACCCTCTCTATCTCAGCACTGAGCTTCTTATAATCCGAAATCTCAACTCGGCTGGGAACACCACCCTGAATAAAAACGACCTTTTCCTTGTAGGCGGGGTACTTTTCAAAAAAGCGGCCCATCGCCCTCAGCCGGTCAATGATACCCTTGGTGTAATCTAGGCGGTCAAAACCAACACCGACTATCTTATCAGCGAGGTTCAACCGCTCTCTCAACTCTTCCGCCAGAGCCGCCACTTCCTGACTCCGAGCGAACCGTGATAGCGCTTCGAAGTCCACGCTGATGGGGAAAAACCTCACTGCCGTCTTCCTGCCCCCGCAAGTCACCTCATAATTATCCCAGTCAACCTTTGCCTCAATCGCCCGGTCCACGGTATCCAGAAAGTTATTACAGTGATGGCGGATATGGAAGCCAAGAAGGTCATTGCCTAATAGCCCGTGTAGAATTTCTTTCTGCCAGGGGCAGATGCGGAAAGCCTCGCGGTGCGGCCAGGGAATGTGCCAGAACTGGGCGGTAATAATATTGGTGTGTTTATCCTTAATTAATCTGGAGAGCAGTGTCAGGTGATAGTCCTGGATAAAGACAAACGCCTTTTTATCCCCGACTTCCTCCAGTACGCTCCGGGCAAAGGCTTCATTCACCTTCTTATAGGCCTCCCAGTCAGCTTCCTCAAATACAGGTCTGGTGTAGACAAGGTGGCATAAGGGCCACAATGCTTCGTTAGCAAAGCCAAAGTAGTATCCCTCCTCCTCCTTCTTGGAAAGCCAGAGCCGCTTAAGGGTGTACCGCGGGTCTTCGGGGGGGATACCTACTTTGTTATCTTTATCCACAACCTCCCTATCAGCATCGCCGCTGCCATAGGCAACCCAGGTGCCACCGCAAGCCTGCATTACCGGGTCTAGGGCAACGGTAAGACCGCTGGCAGGTATCTGGTAAACAATCTCTCCGCCGGAGAAGGTGTGAATATAGGGCTCGCGGTTAGATACCACCACGAAAAGATAACCGGCTAGCTTGTCCTTCACCAGCTCATTGAGGCTTTTCTGCGTCCACATCCATAAGTATTCTACCGTGATTTGCTCTCTTTATGCAAGATGAGGA
>CAYWCO010000012.1:0-18396 GCA_964456815.1 uncultured Dehalococcoidales bacterium
GGGCAAGGGGTATGGGGTGGGCGGGAATTCTAATGGCTACCGTTTTACCGCCGCCGGCGACGATATCGGGGACGGCTCTGGACTTAAAAAGCACCATGGTCAGGGCACCGGGCAGGAATTTTTCCGCCAGAAGCCAGGCAGTTGGCGGCACCGGCTCAGCGACCTCGCCTATCTGGAATTTATCAGCCAGGAGTAGTGGTAAGGGCATATTTTTTGGTCGTTTCTTTACCTGATAGACCCGCTCCACCGCCTGAGGAAGGCTGATGGCAGCGCCCAGCCCGTAGACGGTATCGGTGGGGAAGGCAACTACCCCTCCCTCCTTGAGGATAAATACTGCCTGCTCAACCTGTTTTTGGACGGGTGAAAGTAGCTTGTTTGGCATCTTAATTTCTTCTTGACCCCAGTATATCACAGTGATATGCTATGTTCTATATATGGCTAAAGGCAAATCAAAGCCAACGACAAAGGGTAGCCACCGGGTAGCCACCAGCGGCGATATTGAGGTCTCCACCTATCTGGAAATCGCCAAGGAGATAGGGGGCGAGCAGCCGGCGCCGGCAAAGGAGACCGTACCCAGTGGTGAGCGCGAGGCGATAATTGTCATTGACTTTGGCTCGCAATATAACATGCTGATTGCCCGGAGGGTACGCGAGTGCGAGGTGTATTGCGAGCTGGTGCCCTACGATGCCCCCTGGGAGAAGATAGCCTCGTTAAACCCCAGGGGGTTTATCCTTTCCGGCGGTCCAGCCAGCGTCTATGAAACTGGCGCCCCTCAGGCTCCGGCGTATGTCTATGAGAGTGGTCTGCCGATACTGGGCATATGCTACGGGATGCAGGTCCTTGCTCACCAGCTGGGGGGGCAGGTTGTAGCCGGAACCAAGCAGGAGTATGGACATGCCATCCTTCATCTGAGTAACATGGATTCCCCCCTGTTTTTCGGTTTGCCTCCCACCACCCCTGTATGGATGAGCCACGGCGACAGGATTGAAAGGCTGCCACCCGGCTTTGCCGCCTTAGCCTATACTGAAAATTCACCCTTCGCCGTTATGGGCAATGATAAGAAGCTCTTTGGTCTCCAGTTTCACCCTGAGGTCGTACACACCCCGGAGGGAAAGACCATACTGAGGAATTTCATATATCGGGTATGCGGCTGCAAGAGGAACTGGACAACGGCTAACTTCATAAACGAAAGCATAGCTAAGGTCAGAAAGCAGGTGGGCAAAGGCAAGGTCATCAGTGCCCTCTCGGGAGGGGTTGATTCGGCGGTAACTGCCACCCTTGTCCACCGGGCTATCGGCGACCAGCTTACCTGTATCTTTGTTAATCATGGCTTGTTGCGCCGTGAGGAGGTGGAGAGGACATTTAATACCTTCCGCCTTAATCTTGGCATGAACATCGTCTATGTTGATGCCAGCGAGAGATTCCTTAGCCGCCTGAAGGGGGTCACCGACCCGGAGGTGAAGCGCAAGGTGATAGGTGAGGAATTTATTCTGGTATTTGAGGAGGAGGCGAAGAAGATAGGCAAGGTTGATTTTCTTGCCCAGGGTACGCTCTATCCCGATGTCATTGAGAGTGCCTCTTCAGGGAGCACGGCGTCGGCGAAGATAAAGACCCACCACAACGTTGGCGGGCTGCCCGCCAAGATGACGCTGCAGCTACTTGAGCCCCTGCGCGACCTGTTCAAGGACGAGGTGCGCCAGGTGGGGCTTGAGCTGGGGCTGCCTGAGGAGATGGTGTGGCGCCAGCCCTTCCCTGGCCCCGGGCTGGCGATTCGCATTATCGGTGAGGTAACCAAGGAGAAGCTTGATATACTGCGAGCCGCTGACTGGGTTGTAATGAGCGAGATTAAGAAGGCGCATTTATACCGCCAGTTGTGGCAGAGCTTTGCCATCCTCACCGATGTCAAGAGCGTGGGGGTAATGGGTGACCAGCGTACCTATGGCTATCTGGTTGCCATCCGCGCCGTAACCAGCGAAGACGCCATGACCGCTGACTGGTCGCGCCTCCCCTACGAAGTCCTGGCTCGTATTTCCAGCCGCATCGTCAACGAAGTGCCCGGCGTAAACCGCGTCGTCTACGATATAACCTCCAAACCCCCCTCAACTATTGAGTGGGAGTAATAGATAGGCTAGGGGGAGATTCCCGATGGGTAAAAGAAAGTTTAAAATCGGGGATAGGGTAATCGGAAATAACAAAAAGGCGTCATTTGCGGGCAGGAAGGGGACGATTATCGGCTACATCGGAGAATACTCTCAATATCAAGTGCGTTTTGATGATGGTAAAACTGAGACTGTCTATTCTTGGTGGATAGACCCGCTAAACTAGCTTAAATATGAAGACTGTTCTTAAAATAGGTTGTGGAGTTTTGCTCGGTTTGGGGGTGCTTGGCATAGTTGGGGTTGTGCTTATTTCTCAATGCCTACCTCCAGCGCCAGAGCCTGTAACGCCAACCCCAGAGCCGTTACCACCTATAGAAAAAGCGTTGGGTGGCACAATTAAAGACCTAGCTTATATTCAAGCAGGAACGCGGATGTATAGTGATGATGCTGACCCTGAATGGGAAGGTATAGCCATTTACATTTTATGGTATGACAGCCAAAGTGAGCTGGTTTTCTTCAGGGATGTCCCCGTGTCGGTAAGCATTGAGATATTTATATATGAAATGAACTGGGAGACACAGCAAAAAGAGATTATTAGATGTGT
This sequence comes from uncultured Dehalococcoidales bacterium, assembly GCA_964456815.1. GTDB lineage: Bacteria > Chloroflexota > Dehalococcoidia > Dehalococcoidales > BS750m-G39 > CAVTZP01. The sequence goes on from CAYWCO010000012.1 coordinate 2,704, forward strand.
CTATAGTGGTAAGGTGCAAATTGATAGCTCAGGCACAGATATCAGAATACCATTTGAGGATATAAACGCAAACCCAGATACAGACAAAAACTTCGGCACAGGCAAAGTGATAGTTCACACACCCGAACAAGGTGATTTCTCACATGAGTTCCAAGTACTGGCACTATATCAAGAGCCAGCCAAATAAGGGGGTGAGGTAGATAAAAATCTTAGTTGTTGGTGGTGGGGGCAGGGAGCATACCCTGGTCTGGAAGCTAGCCCAGAGCCCCAAAGTAGAGGAAATCTATGTGGCTCCGGGGAACGCCGGCACGGCTAAGATTGCCCAAAACCTGGATATAAAGCCTGCCGATATAGACGGGCTGGCTAAGATAGCCCAGGAAAAGAGGATTGACCTCACCGTTGTTGGTCCCGAAGCGCCTCTGGCTGAGGGCATTACTGACCAGTTCCTCATCAGGGGTTTTCAAATCTTCGGCCCGACCAAGCGTGCCACCGAGATTGAGTCGAGCAAGGTCTTCGCCAAGGAGCTGATGCAAAAACATGATATACCCTGTGCCAGAAGCGTCAGCTTTTCCGATTATATTAAGGCGAAGGAGTATCTCCAGAAGCAGACGCCACCTATCGTGGTCAAAGCCGATGGCCTGGCTGCCGGCAAGGGGGTAATCGTGGCTGATTCAATCCCGCAGGCGCTGGAAGCCCTCTCCTATATAATGGAAGCTAAAGCCTTCGGTGATGCCGGGGGCAGGGTATTAGTTGAGGAGCATCTATCGGGAAAGGAGATGAGCGTCTTCGCCTTTACCGATGCCTACAGCGTAGTCCCGATGGTGGCGGCTTGCGATTATAAACGCTTATATGACGGAGACCAGGGGCCCAATACCGGGGGTATGGGCAGCTACAGCCCGCCGCCTTTTATGAGTCCGGCGCTGGCTGAAAAGGTAGTGGAGACCATTATGGAGCCGGCGGTAACGGCGATGCACGACGAAGGAAGACCGTATAAAGGCGTCCTCTACGGGGGGCTGATGGTTACCAATAACAGGCCAAAGGTGCTAGAATTTAACGCCAGGTTCGGCGACCCGGAGGCGCAGGTTACCCTGCCCTTGCTCAAGAGCGACCTGGTGGATATTATGCTGGCAGTTGTTGATAACAAGCTTGAGCAGATAAATGTAGAGTGGAGTGACGGCGCCTGTGTCGGGGTGGTGATGGCATCGGGGGGATACCCCGCCAGCTATAAGACGGGCTTTGTTATTAGCGGACTGGACGAGGTGGATAAGGACATCCTTGTCTTTCACGCCGGGACTAAGCTGGAATCAGGGCTGGAATCGGGGCGGGTAGTGACCAGCGGGGGCAGAGTCCTCACCGTGGTCGCTACCGGCAGAAATCTGGCTGAAGCCAGGGAAAGGGTCTATAAAAATATCCCCCGTATTCACTTTGAGGGTTGTCACTACCGCAAGGATATCGCTTTAATAAAGGAAGGTTAAAATGCCGTTAGTTGCTGTAGTTATGGGCTCAAAATCAGATACGGAAGCCCTCAAGCCGACGCTGGATATATTAACCAAGCTCGGCATTGAGCACGAGGTTTCGGTAATATCTGCCCACCGCAACCCGGATAAGGTCCGGCAGTATGGGCTGGATGCCAGGGGGCGGGGGATTGAGGTTATAATTGCCGCTGCCGGTGGGGCAGCGCACCTGCCCGGCGTTCTGGCAAGCTGGACAACCCTGCCCGTCATCGGTGTGCCCCTGGCTGCTGGCGAACTGGCGGGTGTTGATGCCCTATATTCCATAGTTCAGATGCCGGCTGGGATACCGGTAGCCGCGGTGGCTATAGGCAGCCCCGGGGCGAAGAACGCTGCCTATCTGGCGGCTGAAATCTTAGGCTTAAAACATGACGAGATACGGAAAGCCTACGAAAAATATAGAGCCGAGTTGCAAGGAGAAAAGCCATGATTGAACGCTATTCCAGACCTCAGATGAAGCGGGTGTGGTCGGACGAGAATAAGTTTGATAAGTGGCTCAAGGTGGAGATTGCCGTCTGTGAGGCGTGGGCTGAATTAGGCGTTGTTCCCCGGGAGGCGGTGCCCAAGATAAAGCTGGCACGGGTCGACCTTAAACGCATGGAGGAGATTTTGAGGGAGACCCACCATGATATAACCGCTTTTCTGGGCGCGGTGGCGGAGAGCGTGGGGGGGGAATCTCGCTTTATCCACCTTGGTCTTACCTCCTCCGATGTCATAGATACCGCCTTGAGCCTGCAGCTGATTGAGGCGGCGGAGCTGCTTAGTAAGGATGTAAAGGAGCTCATCTCGGTGCTGGCGCAGCAGGCGATAAGATATAAATACACACCGATGATTGGCCGCACTCACGGGGTTCACGCCGAGCCGATCTCCTTTGGTTTTAAGCTGGCGCTATGGGTTGAGGAGATGAGGCGAAATTGGCAAAGGCTGGGTGAAGCCACGAAAGCCATCGCTGTGGGCAAGATTTCGGGAGCCGTTGGCACCTACGCCACCCTGTCCCCCGAGGTTGAAGAAAAGGCTTGCTTTAGGTTGGGACTCACCCCGGCCCCAATCTCAAGCCAGGTCTTGCAGCGCGACCGCCATGCCCAGTTCGTTACTACTTTGGCTATTATTTCAAGCTCGCTGGAGAAGTTTGCCACCGAAATCAGAGCCTTGCAGCGGACCGAGACCCGGGAGGCGGAGGAGCCCTTTGGCGCCGGTCAGACCGGCTCTTCGGCAATGCCCCATAAGCGCAACCCGGAGCTTTGCGAGCGGGTCTGTGGCTTAGCCCGGCTGGTGAGAGGCTACGCCCTGACCTCAATGGAAAACATTGCCCTGTGGCATGAGCGGGATATAAGCCATTCCTCCACGGAGCGAATTATACTGCCCGACTCCTGCCTGGTGGTAGATTATGCTCTGGGCATTTTCACCTCAATAATGCAAGGACTGCAGGTCTATCCGAAGCGGATGAAGCAAAATATAGACCTCACCAGGGGCCTGGTTTTCTCCCAGCGGGTGATGCTCGCCCTTATCAGTAAAGGGCTGAGCCGGCAGAAAGCCTACGAGCTGGTGCAGAGGAATGCGATGAAGGCGTGGAAGGGGAATAAGAGCTTCCTTAGCCTGCTCAAGGCTGACAAGGAGGTTACTGCCGCCATGTCGGCTAAAGAGCTGGAGCAAAACTTCGACGAGCAGTATTACCTGCGTTATATGGATGTTATCTTTAAGCGGCTGGGGCTGACGGAGGCGCAGTGGAAGGGGGAGATAGCCAAGCCGTCAGACCTGGCACCAAGGGCAATATAATGGGTAACGATGTTTTGCTGAATGCCGACCTGCCCCTGCCCTTGTTTATTCGGGGCAAGGTTCGTGATACCTACGAGCTGGGCAATCTGCTGCTGATTATTGCCACTGACCGAATCTCAGCCTTTGATGTTGTCCTGCCCTGCGGCGTCCCCAGTAAGGGGCGGGTGCTCAATCAGCTCTCCGCTTTCTGGTTTAACCAGACCAAGGATTTATTACCCAACCATCTTGTGGAAGCGGTGGAAGATGTCCGCCGTCTTGATGCTTACCTTCCTGCCGAGAGCCGCTTTGATTATCCCGGATACTTAGCCGGGCGTTCTATGGTGGTTAAAAGGGTCAAGCGCATTTCCGTTGAGTGCGTGGTGCGCGGCTATATATCCGGCTCGGCGTGGGCGGAGTATAAAGAGAGCGGCACCGTCTCCGGAAACCCGATGCCCGGAGGCTTGCAGGAGAGCCAGGAGTTACCCCAGCCCCTCTTTACCCCTACCACCAAGGCGGAAAGCGGGCATGACCAGCCGCTATCTATGGAGGAGATGGCGAAGCTGGTGGGTGGGGTGGCTCTGGCTGAGGGGATAAGAGAGAAAAGTTTAGCTGTCTATAGCTATGCTCGTGGGTATGCTGTAGCCAGGGGTATTATTATCGCCGATACCAAGTTTGAGTTCGGGCTGGACGGCAACGAGCTTATCCTCATTGATGAATTATTAACCCCGGACTCATCCCGCATCTGGGATACCGGGCTATATAAGGTTGGGCAACCTCAGGAAAGCTATGATAAGCAACCGGTCAGGGACTGGCTTACCGCTTCCGGTTGGAGTAAAGAACCCCCCGCCCCCGTGCTGCCGCCAGACGTTATTGAGGCTACCAGCAAAAGATACGAGCAGGCTTACGAGAGGCTAGCGGGTAAGAAGCTGACATAGGGGTTAACCGAAGCTCTAGAAGTAACGTGAAACGCGCCTCTCAAGCCCCGACTCCATAAGCTTTTCCTCTGAGAGATAGAACCTACCATCTTCGGTCTGCTGGATGACCCCGGTATTCATCAAACCGCCCAAGGCATATGGCTTATAGTCACGTCCCCTGAACATCCCTTGTATAAAGCCCCGGGGTCTCAGCCCCAGCTCGTCAATCGTCTTCGCATTCTTAGCGTCGGTAGCATTATGCTTTCGGAAAATACGTATCACCTGGCGGATAGCACGCTTCAGACGCCACCGTGGGATTACAATCATTGCCAGCAGGAGAAAGGCGAAAACCAGGACTATGATAATTATGGTGTTTATATCCAGTGCTATTCCTCCAATAGGCCCTTGGTGCTGGGCAGCTCGCCGGCAATCCGCTGGTCAATTGCCGTCGCCATGTCTAAAGCTCTGCCCAGGGCTTTAAATATTGCCTCTGCCTTGTGGTGGTCGTTTGTGCCAATAACCTTAGCATAAAGGTTAAGTCTAGCTTCAGCAGCAAAGGACTCAAGGAAGTGGCGGATGAGGTCGGGGGGAAACCCGAGCAATTGCCATTTTTCACTGCTCCGACTAAACTGCAGGTCTAGTATAGCATATCCTCTACCGCTGATGTCCACTGCCACCATAGCTAGGGCATCATCCATGGGCACGGTAGCATCGCCCATCCTGACAATGCCCCGTTTCTCCCCTAATGCTTGGTTAAGAGCTTGCCCCAAACAAATGGCAACATCCTCTATCAGGTGGTGCTGGTCATCGCCGGCGGCTGAGAGCTTCAGGTCAAACCTTCCGTGCCGGGCAAGCTGGGACAGGAGGTGGTCAAACATCTTAATACCGGTGTCTATCTCATATTGACCATTGCTATCGATATTAAGTTTGAGGCTTATATTCGTTTCCTTGGTTTTCCTGTTAACTTCTTTGACTCTATTAACCTCTGGGTTAAGAATTTTAAATGCCCCCTTAAGAAAAGTGCTGCCCTCAGGTATCTTTCTTGTCCTTGTTCGCTGATAAGTAGGCCTACTGCACCCGATGGCATCTGCCATCTGTTGGTCGGTATATCCGTTTGTTTTTTGTATATCTATTATTCTGTCAACCAGCTCCATTTTCATCCTCCTGTTAAATATTATAACACTTTTTCAGGGCTAAATAATAGCATAAGTGTTAACAGATGTTACAATTGTTAGATATTGTAACATAATCATAGAGATTTGTCAATAGGGTTAGTCATTGATTTGTTAAGTATTATAACACCTTTTCAGGGCTAAATAATAGGATAAGTGTTAAAAGATGTTACAATTGTTAAGTATTATAACACTTATCTGGGTCTATAGTGATCGTATACGCCCCGGTTATGCCATTTAAGTTCCAGCTAAGTGTTGAAGTCCCACACTGCGTTGACAGAGCAATTGGCCAAGTGCTACTCTTCGGGTTAGTGAGTTGTGAGGTGGCGACTACAAGGAAGGAGCTAAGAGTGACTAGCAAGGGAAGATTTAATAGGTTACTTGAACCTGGTAACATAGGGAGGGTAAAGACTAAGAACCGGATAGTAAGGGTTGCAGCCGGAACGGACTACGTTGCCCCGGGCGGTTTCCTCAATCTTGAGAAGGAGCTGCCCTACTGGGAAGCGCTAGCCAGAGGCGGGGTAGGCTTGGCTATCCAGGGCGCCACTAGCATTACAGAAGACCTGGGCGCGAATGAGGTGATGTTTTGCGACGACAAATTTATCCCTGGCCGCCGCCAGGTAGTTGACATTGTCCATAAATACAACGTCCCCATTTTCATACAGTTCATGCATCTCGGAACCTGGTTCGGCCCCACCAAGGTATCTGCCTCCTGGATACCCTTGCAGGAACTACAACAGCGAGGCCCCGAATTTGATGGGGAGCCGCATGAGTTGACCATCCCCGAAATTGTGGAAATCGAGGATATATTCGCTGCCGTGTCTGAGAGGGCTACGAAGGCCGGGTACGACGGAATTGAGATGAATTTTGCTACCTGCCACCTGGGCAATAGCTTCCTGTCCCGCGCCTGGAATAGGCGCCAGGATGCTTACGGCTGTCAGAGCCTGGAAAACAGGGCGCGCTTTGCCCTTGAAACCAGGGAGGCAATCAAGAAGAAAGTAGGGCAGGACGTTCCGGTCGGCATTCTCATCAACGGTGCCGAGTATGGAATCAAGGATGGCTTGACCATTGAAGAGACACAGGGCTTCGCCAAAATATTCGATAAGGCGGGCTTTGACTATATCAGCGTGCGCGTTTTTGGCTATATGGATTTTTACGACCTCCACCTACCTGATTCAGTTTTCTATCCGCAGCTGCCAAAGCCCATGCCCAGGCTACTGGATATTAGCCATGGCGGGGCGGGAATCTCTGTGCCTGTAGCCGCAGCTATCAAAAAGGTAGTCTCGATGCCGGTCCTTACTGTTGGCAAACTCAACGCCGAGCTTGGGAAGAAGGTCTTGGAGAAAGGCAAGGCTGATTTCATCGGACTCGCTAGGCCGCTGATAGCTGACCCCGAGTATCCTAACAAGGTTGCCGCAGGCAAAATGGAGGATGTTGTACCTTGTACATACTGCCTTAGCTGCTTTGGAACTCGTGTCGATCGTGGCGAGGACTTAACTTGCCGCATAAACGGAGCTGTCGGAGGCACGCAGGATTATGCCGTCAAACCGGCGCCCAAGAAGAAAAAGGTTGTGGTGGTGGGCGGCGGCCCGGGAGGTATGGAAGCGGCCAGGATTGCGGCGATACGCGGGCACGATGTCATGCTCTATGAGAAAGATAAGAAGCTGGGCGGATTGCTACCTCTAGCTGCCGTGATAAGGGGATTTGAGGTCGAAGACCTTCCGAAAATAATAAGCTTCTACAAGGTCCAGTTTGCCAAACTCGGCGTCAAGGTTAAGCTGGGGACGGAGGCAACTCGGTCACTAATTGAGCAGATTAAGCCGGACGTGGTCGTCATAGCCACAGGGGGCATTCCCACCGTTCCAGAAATATCTGGAATCAAGGGGCGTAATGTGCTCAGCGTGCCTGACCTGCATCGCAGGGTGAAAGGCTATTTGAACTTCTTCGGCCCCAGGGTTCTCAGGTGGCTGACGCAATTCTATCTGCCCATCGGCAGGAAGGTCATTGTCGTCGGTGGCGCCTTGCAGGGCGGTGAGATAACCGAGTTTCTGGTTAAGCGTGGCAGGCAGGTGACCTGGATAGACTCCGCCAGTACGCTGAAAGACAACAGGCTACCCAATGCTAGGACATTGCGGTTGTTCAGGTGGCTAGACAAAAAGGGCGTGACCATGATGACCGAGGTGAAGTACGAAGAGATAACCGATAAAGGGCTGACCATCACTACTAATGATGGAAAGAGGCAGATACTTGAGGCAGATAGCATAATACCCGTTATGCCATGGGCGCCAAACACCGAGCTAGCCAAAAGCTTGGAAGGGAAGGTCGCCGAAGTCTACCCCATTGGTGACTGCAAGGAGCCCCGCCTGATACTGGACGCCGTCGGAGAAGGTTTCAGGGTCGCTCGAGATATATAGGGCGTACCACTCTAAGGGGGGTGGAGAAGCAAGGTAACTGCCATCCACGGCATCAGTTACCTGGTAACAAGGGAGGCTTATGGGAAAAGATGGAAAATCAAGTTGAGGGATTCCTTGTATCGCAGTTTACCCAGGAAGGCAGAAGAAGCGTCGAAGAAACTGTTGCCAAGGAATTCCCGGTTACCATCGTTCTAAACAATCAGGCAATAGTAACCCTTCTCTGTTCCCCGAAGAATCTTGACTGCCTGACTGTTGGCTATCTTTCCTCCGAGGGATTACTAAAAAGCAAGGATGAAATCAAAAAGATTATGGTCGATGAACAGAGGGGTGTGGTTCAGCTGGACACTGTGGCAGCTCAAGAAATCGCCCAGGATTTCCCGTTCAAGTGGATTATTACTTCGGGGGGCGGAAGGGGGGCTTCCTTTTACAGCGCTGCTGATGCTGCGAGCCAGAAAGTGAAGTTCGAAACGAAAACCTCACCTGATGAAGTCTTTGCCCTGGTAAATGAATTTCAACATGGCTCCGAGGTTTATTTGGCAACCCACGGCATCCATAGTGCTGCCCTAGCCGACTGCAAAAGAATTTTGATGTTCAGCGAGGATATAGGCCGGCATAATGCTATTGATAAAATCTTTGGCAAATGCCTCTTAGAGAATATCCCCACCAATGGCAAGGTATTAATAACCAGTGGCCGAATCTCCTCGGAAATACTGCATAAGGCAGCTAAGAAAGGTATCCCTATAATTGTCTCCATATCCGTACCCACAAACCTGGGGGTAAAGATAGCCACCGACTTGGACATCACACTGATTGGCTCAGTCAAGGGCAGTAGGAAAATGAATGTCTACGCCAATGATTGGCGAGTAATAAACGGCAAACATGTATGATAAATAGTGATTAAGGTAGAGCCCCAGCTAGCTTTCACTTTAGGAGTCCTCTTTTTGCCAAGTCATCAGCTACATCGGCCAGCTCAAGTTCTTGGAGCTTAGCCATTGTCGGCAAGCCGCTGGGCACATCCCACCCCCGAAGTTCATAGTACTCACTCTTCATTTTTTCAAATTTCTCCGTCTCCACCACGGCGCCTTTTCTGGAGAAGGGTTCGCCTCCCTTCCCTGGGACCAAGCAATCGGGGTTAAAACGCACGGACTCTATAGGAATTTCATAAAAAGCATCCAAAAGTCTATCCCCTTGTCTGCCTCCCCAGCCTTCTCTCAAGCGTATGGCTCTTTGCAGGTTAAATATTCTCTCTCCTAGCTTATTAAGTCCTTCTTCATCCATCTCTTTGCCGGTCACGGCCGAAAAAACCTGGCTTTCCATGGTAGGGTCACCTGCGTGACCTTCCGTACCTCTAATAAAGAGGATCGGCCACAGAAAGTCGCAAAGGATAAGGCTTTCCTTGGCATAGGTACGGTCCTGGATTTTCTTGGCGGCAAGTGCCTTACCTTCATAGGTGGACAGGTCACCTGCGGCCCGGCTACCCCAGAATTTTTCGGCAATATCAAGAAAGTCCTCAGAAGAGAGAAAATCGTTGGATTTCTCCGCGTCATGAATTCCAATCCCTTGCAGTTCCGCCCATTCGTGCATCGGCATGCTTACTTCATGGAGTTGCTGTATGGGTTTTCTCGGTTCGGTGGCATAGAGAAGCCCGTGGGTAATAAATAACCTTGGGTCGTACATTGCCAGGTCGTTTGCCCTGGTGGTAATAGAGTCGCCGATTAGCTCCTTGGCTCCTTTGCCGACCAGTTCGGCAGCTTTAATAGTGCCGTGGGCGAGTATGTCTCCGAAGCCTTCCCTTAGCGATATCTTCCTTAACAGAGTTTCTATGAATTCAGGGCTGCCTATTTTAGATAGCGGGATACCTGTTTCTTCCTCTTCTAATATGCCTTGATGGTAACATTTGGCAAGCCACGAGATCATTGGCTCAACGACAAAGCTGTCAAGGCCGTACCTTTGACAGAGCTCGGTTGCATATACCACAATTTCATTCCAGTTACCATAATACTCAATTACTGCTGTCTCATACATGTCCGCCATCTGGCAGAAAAACTTGACCCGTTCCCCCTCATCGGTCTTGTAGTATTGTCGGACACAGCCTGAGACGCAACCGTAGCAGGACCGGCGTTTGGTTTTCCCCTCATGTATCCACTTGTGTTGAATATCAAAATGTCGTCCTCTCAGCTGATAAATACGGTCAGCGAGTTCACTCAGTCTCTCAGGTTGGGCAGCAACAGGTTTTTTATTGCCCACCACGGCAATAGCCTTTAATTTCTTAGAACCCATGACGCCGCCGAAACCGCTGGAGCCGCTAGAACCTTCGTCAGCAAGGACGGTGGCAAATGAGACCAAATTCTCTCCGGCCGGACCCATGGCCACTACCCTCACTTCCTTTCCCAGTTCTGCTTTAAGGATTTCCCGCACTTCAACTGCGTCTTTTCCCCAGAGAAGGGAGGCGTCCTTTATTTCGGCTATGCCGTCATGTACAAAGAGATAAACCGGTTTGTCCGAACTGCCCTGAATCGCTATTGCGTCATAGCCAGCGAATTTGAGCCAAGCTCCCCAACTTCCTCCTAGATTGGCGTGTGAAAAAAACTGTGGTTGCATAGCTGCTGATTTGCCACAGACTTGCCACCTTGAGCCGGCCAGTCTGGTAAATCCGGCCATAGGCCCGGTGACAAACATCAAACAGTTTTCAGGGTCAAAAGCCTTAGTTTGGGGTGAGACCTTATCCCAATAAAGCTTAGCGGCTAGACCTCTCCCCCCAATAAATCGGTCAGCATATTCATCTGTTGGGAGGTTGACCGTATGCCCCTGGGACAAATCGACCTCTAGAATTGCTCCGGTGTATCCAAACTTGCTCATTTTATCCCTCCCTCAGTGCAGACATACTATAATGGCTTGATCGTTTTCGGACAAGTTGGGTTCGCCAAAGTTTTACACCCAGTTACCAATTCTTGTCAAGCGCCGTAATCAAAGTTACCGATTTCTGAGCAGAAATTTTGACCTGAGCGGTAACTGTTGAGGGCAATCTGACTAACAAGTTGCACAAACCGCTAGAAAGTGCAACCTGGACTCACTGAACTACCTCTTTGAGTGCCTTAATCAGGGCATCGGTGTGCTCGGGTTTGCCCACGCTGATGCGAAGTGAATTTTGCAGCAGCGGCAGGTCAAAGTAGCGGATTAATATCCCCCTATCCTGCATTTTTTGCTGGATTTCGCTTGCCTTGCCCTTAAGGACATGGCAGAAGATAAAGTTGGCTTGGGAGGGGAGGGGTTTTAACCACCCCAGCTTTTTTATCTCCCCGAGCAGCCGGTCTCTCTCGGCGATTATAGCCTTTATATTATTCCTGAGGTAATCAATATCCTTTAGCGACTCCCTCACCGCGATGAGGGCAGCGATATTTACATTGTAGGGCAGCTTTATCCTCAGCAGATAATCGGCAATTTTAGGCGGGAAAATGCCATAGCCAATCCTGAAACCAGCTAGCCCCGCCCATTTACTGAAGGTTCTTAACACCAACAGGTTCTTATACTGGGGAACTAGCTGGGTGATGGTTTCACCGCTGAATTCAACATAGGCTTCATCAGCTAGCACCGGCACGCCGGTATCTACGAGTTCCAGTATATCCTCTTTGGAGATGGGTGTTCCGGTGGGGTTATTGGGGTTAGCCAGAAGTATCATCTTGGTTCTCTTGCTTATAGCCTTCTTTACGGCACCTATATCGACACGGTAATCTTCATCCCGCCGCACCTCAACCAGCTTACCATTGCACAGTGCGGTGCTGAAACGAAATATATCAAAGGTAGGTATGCAGTTTATTACCTCGTCGCCGGGGTTGATAAACAGGCGTAAAATAAGGTCTATCAGCTGGTCGCTGCCGCTGCCGGCGGCAATATGCTCGGCACCGACGCCGGTATAACTTTGGAACAGTTTCCTCAGCTCGGCCTGGCTGGCGTCGGGGTAGATATTGTAGTAGGGATAGGCACTCAGAGCCTGCTTTACCCTCGGTGAGCAACCATAAGGGTTCTCGTTAGCATCCAGCTTGATGATGTCATCCACTGAAATCTTGGCCTTGGCTGCTATCGCCTCCGGCGACTTGCTGGCAGCATAGCCGCCAAAGGAAGCCAGTTCCGGCCGTATTAATTTATCTATTCCTTCTTCAGACATTCCCTTCGTCTTCCTTTCTATGTTCCTGATAAATAAAATTCCCTCCGCTTGGAGGGCTCTTTTTAGGTTCTTTAATTTTTATCGGTTTATATATTTATGCTACACTGCCCCCCAAGCGCACCTGGTGCGCCCGGTAAAGATGAAGTAATAATAAAAGTTATGGGAAGCAGTATAGACTAACATTTTCTTGGTGAGTTTAACATAAGCACTATAATTTGTCAATAGCTCCTCCTATTTTTCTACCTCCTCCAGTTCCTCCTGCCTGTCCGGGGTCAAGTCCAGCTCGTAAAAGTCGCTCTCCTCTCCGGGTAGTATCATCAGGAATTCCGAGGTGTAGTCCACGGATACCCCTGCTTCTTCCACCTCAAACTCAAGCACATGCCCCCCGGCATCCTTGTTCTTGGTCAGGAAGTGCAGGTGATAGCCGGGGACATTAACTGCGCTGACGTAAGCCGGGCAACGAAAGCCGGCAATCGTTCCCTCTATGTTATTAAATTCAAAGGTAGGCTGGTTCTTGGTGACCTCAACCAGTGGCGGATATGGCTTCTCCTGCCCCGGCACGCTCCGCGTCTTCATATAGCTAAAGGTCCCCTCCATTCTAACGGCGTAGAAGATGTTGGCGGTGGGCAATATTCCGTCTAAGAATTCCTCTAGCCGGGCATAGTCCGCACCCTCCGGCACCGGCTGGCTGAGGTCGGCATCAAAGAAGGTTACAGAGGCGAAGGGTGTCTCCATAGAATCGCTTACCGGATAGGCGTTACCATCGGCTTTTACCTGATAGAAATCGCCGTCAAACCCCACCATTTCCCCGTCAAGACCGGCAAAGGTTCCTATCCCGAAATCACCGTATTCCTTCAGGGTCTCAAAGGACATCACCCCGTCATAAACGCCGTTAAGGAGGGCGTCTATGGTGGATATTTGAACCAGGGTTTCTCTCTGGGACGTGGGACTTGCGGTGTGCGTGGAGAAACACCCGCTTACCGGGGTTAGAAGCAGGCATAATAGACAAGCCGCTATTCCCAAGCAAAGCCTTCTTCTCAAGGTAGAATCACCCCTTCCTCAGTCGTCTTTCAATGGCGCGGGCATGGGCTTCCAGCCCCTCAGCCCTGGCAATGGTGGCGGCGGCTTTAGCCAGTTTGAGCAGGCTTGCCTTGTCCACGTTAACCAGGTTTATGAGCTTGATAAAGTCAAGTATATTAAGTGGCGAGCCGAAGCGGGCGGTAGCTCCGGTGGGCAGGACATGGCTCGGTCCAAACACATAATCACTTAGGGCAACCGTTGAGTTCTCCCCGATGGATATACATCCGGCGTTGGCTATCCGTTCTATATAGCCCTCAGCCCCCCGCACCATTAAGTAGAGGTGCTCCGGGGCGTAGAGGTTAGCCAGTTCTATAGCCTCATCTATATTAGCCACCACCGCTATTATTCCCTGCTTTTGCAGTGATTCGCTGGCGATGGCTTGGCGGTCTGAGTCCTTTAGCTGGCGTTCTATCTCTTGATTAACCCCGTTGGCTAGCCTTTGTGAGGTGGTTATCAGGATGGCGGTGGCTAGGGGGTCATGCTCCGCCTGGGCTAGAAGGTCGGCGGCGCAGTAGCCGGGGTTAGCCGTCTCATCGGCGATGATTAAGACCTCGCTCGGCCCGGGTAGCCCGTCAATGTCAACGGCTCCATATACCAGCTTCTTTGCTAGGACAACGAAGATATTGCCCGGACCGCAGATTTTATCCACCCTGGGGATGGACTCGGTGCCGAAGGCAAGGGCGGCGATTGCCTGGGCGCCGCCGACGGAAAAGACACGGTCAACCCCGGCGATATCGGCGGCGACCAGCGTCGGCGGCGGTATAACGCCGCTGGCTCTCGGCGGTGTCGCCAGAATAATTTCACTCACCCCGGCAATGCGAGCCGGGACCGCCGTCATCAGCACTGTGGATGGGTAAGAAGCAGTTCCGCCGGGGGCATAAACGCCGACCCGCTCCAGCGGGCGTATTAGCTGGTCTGAGCCCGGTGCGGCGATGCGCCAGATGCGACGTTTTTGCTTTGTGTGGAAGGAGCTTATGCGGCGTGCCGCCAGCTTGAGGGCGGATACAAGCTCCTTGTCCACCTCGCGGTAGGCGTTTGCTATCTGCTTTTTATCTACCTCCAGCGAGGTGAGCTCGGCACCGTCAAACCTCTTGGTATAGTCAAAGAGGGCGGCATCACCTCTGCGGCGCACCTCATCAATTATTTGCCTGACCGCCGGCTCCCGGTCACCGCCAAACACCTCCCTGGGGGCTTCCCGGGAGAGTATTTCCTTTGCTAGCTTAAAACCTTCAATAATTTTCAATTTAGATTTCCTTTGCCGCTGTCCTGAGGGCTTTAATAATGGAGTCTATTTTCTCCTGCTTGGTCGGGCTTGGCGCGCGGTTGGTGTTGCCGATGAGGCAGGCGGTGGACTCAGAGATGGTGTCAACAATCTTCAGGTTGTGCCTGGCTATGGTTCGCCCCGTCTGGGTGTTCTCAATCAGCAGGTCAGCATCCTCAGGCAGGAAGGCTTCGCTTGCCCCCCAAGTGGGAATTACCCGGTATAAGCCGAGGTGATTGTCCCTGGCGTACTTATCAGCGGTGTTTATGTACTCTGAGGCTACCCTGAGAGGCACTGACCGCCTGGCGTTAAATTCCCCCAAGCCTTTGGCATCGCTTATAGATAAGTCCTTGCTCACCACCGCCACTATTTTAACACCGCCCAGCTTCAGGTCAATAAGCTCCTTCACCGGGCTGGAGGGGAACTGGTACAGGTGCTCCATAAGCCAGTCCCTGCCGGTGATAGCCAGGTCAAAGTTCCCGTTGGCTACCTGCAGCGGCATGTCCTGGGGTCTGATTACCTTGATGGCGACACCGCTCATGGCGGTGGCGGGGCGGCGGTTTCCCGTCGCTGATGGGTAATCGTCAACGGTGATGCTGGCTTTATTCAGCAGGCGGAGGGTGTGCTCTTGCTGGTGCCCGTCGGGCAGGGCGAACCAGGCCACGTCCTCCGAGGGGGTGTATCGGGGGCGTTGCCCGGGGTATCGCCCGATAGTTTCCGGTTCAGCCTCTTCCGGAGCCGGTTCTTTATCAAAGAGGGGGATTACCACCTTGTCCATGTCCTTGGCTTCCCAGCTACCCTTGTTGGTGATTAAAAGGGCGCTGACGCTGAGGACCTTGCTTACCGGCACCAGCCCGTAGCCGGAAAGCTCCTCTATTGTGCCGCAGACCAGGGCTAAATCGGCGCTTTCCGGGGGGTAAGCCTCAGCCGCCCCCCACAGGGGGAAGATGCCAAACCGCCTCAGGCGGAACTTTAAGGCGAAGGACTCAGCCAGGTTTGAATACTCGCTGGCAATGCGGATGATGCCCGTCTTGGTCTTCACCTCTTCTATTGTCGCTATCCCATCAGGGCTGCCGGCGGCGTAGAGGGCAGCGTCTCCGTATCCCAGATTCCCCGCCTTGAGCAGGGCGCTCCTGGGGTATTTTATCATGAGCTCTTCCATCCAGTCCGAGCCGCAGATGCCAAGGTCATAGTTGCCGATTGCTACCTGAATGGGAATATCCCGTTCATGGAAGACCTTGGCGGTAAGGTTGGGGAAGTTTTTGGAGCTAATCCGGTAAAGGCGTGTTTTTTCCTGGTAGCCGTTGAGTCCCCAGCCAGCCCTCTGGAGGCGGGCGGCGGTCTTAGCCAGAAGGCGACCCTTAGGCAGCGCTACCTTTATCTGGGATTTTTTGTTCACCCCATCCCCTCCCGCTTTTAAT
>CAYWCO010000013.1:0-18389 GCA_964456815.1 uncultured Dehalococcoidales bacterium
AGCTTAAAGTGGGGAGGGGTTAATAAATATAGTACTAAAGAACCCTCAATTTGAGCCTAAAGGTCTTGACAAATGGGGGTATGTGTGATGTAAAATGGTAAAAAGTGGTGGATTGTGGTAAAATAGGGCAGAAAAGGACTAACTATGTTCTTTGGCGAGTTTGAATACAGGCTCGATGAGAAGGGGAGGCTGCCCATCCCCCCTAAGTTCAGACCAGAACTGAGGGAGGGGGTGATGCTAGCAACGGGGGTGGAGAAGTGCATAACTGTCTACCCCGTATCTGAGTGGAAAAAGCTGGCTGAGACCCTGACCAGCAGCCCACTGACACCAGGCAAGTTGAGACGGCTGAAGCGGGCGCTTTTCGCCACCGCCTTCAGCCTCAGGATGGATGGGCAGGGAAGAATAGCCCTGCCCGTTTCACTACGCCTGCATGCCGAGATTGCAGATGATGTAGTTATAGTTGGCGCCAATAACTATCTTGAAATATGGGACAAGTTGCGCTGGGGAGAGGAGAAGGTTACCAGCCAGGAACAAGCCTGGCAGATTGTAGAAAGCCTAGAGAGGCATCAATGAATCTAACCATGTCAACCCCGACTCATATCCCGGTGTTGCTTGAGGAGACCATTGAGGCGCTGGCGGTAAGGTCAGGCGGTCGCTATATTGACTGCACTGTCGGGGCTGGGGGGCATGCTCTTGCCATTCTAGAGTGCAGCGCACCCGGAGGGCAGCTACTGGGCATTGATGCCGACGCCGAGGCTATCGCCGCCGCCAGGGCAAGGCTTGAAGCCTACAAGGGCTCAATCCTCTTAATTAACGATAACTTTATTAATCTAAGGGCAATTGCCACTGAATACGACTTATTGCCGGTGCACGGCATTCTGTTTGACCTCGGGCTCTCCTCACTTCAGCTTAAGGGCAGTGGTCGTGGTTTCAGCTTTCAGGGTGATGAGCCTCTGGATATGCGCCTAAGCCCGGACCAGGAGGTTACCGCCGCCGACATTGTCAACACCTCCCCCGAGGCGGAACTGGCACAGCTGCTAAGAACGCTTGGCGAGGAGCGCTACAGCCGCAGGATAGCCCGTTATATTGTGCAGGAGCGCCCCATAAAAACCACCCTTGAGCTGGTGGGGGCTATAGAGCGGGCTGTCGGCAGCCGAAGGGGTAGAATTCACCCCGCCACCAGAACCTTTCAGGCACTGCGAATCGCGGTTAACCATGAGCTTGAGCACCTAGAGTCAGCCCTGGAGCAGGCAACCAGTCTCCTTGGGCTTGGTGGCAGACTGGTTGTTATCAGCTATCACTCCCTGGAGGACCGCATAGTGAAGCGTTTTATGCAGCAGGAGGCGAAGAAGGCCTGCCTGAGGCTGGTCCATAAAAAGGTCATCACTCCATCCCTGGCCGAGGTTCACTTTAATCCCCGCAGCCGCAGTGCCAAATTGAGAGCGGCTGAGCGCATTACTATAACCGAGGGAGGTGGGTTGTGACCAAACAGTCTATTGAGTACCAAAAGGTAATGACCGAGATAGTGTATGTAAACCTGCCCGGCCCGGATGAACCTGACCCGGGAATGAGTGGGGGGGAGCTGCTGCACGGTTTCCTTGCCGAGCTACACCGCTCGCCGAGCGATGAGGTAAAGGCTCAATTGGGCGACCTGTGCAATAAATGGAACATACGCTTTAGAGAAGCAGCCGCCACTCACCCCTCATCACGGTAAAAGATAGGGAGGTTTAAATATGTGAGGATTTACGCTACTCGGTGAGTTTAGAAACTAGCCAGTAAGGAGGAGGTAGATGAGCAAAAGAGGTGCCTTAGCCGCTATTGATGTTGGAACCACCAAGGTATGCACCGTGGTGGCAACCACTGAGGAGGATAGTATCCGCGTTATCGGGGTGGGTATCACCCCCACCTCAGGGCTGCACAAGGGGCTGGTGGTCAATATCAACGACGCCAGGGAATCAATCAGGCAATCGGTAAAGGAAGCAGAGCGTACCTGCGGTTATAAAGTGGAATCAGCCTACATCGGCGTAACCGGCAGGCATGTCAGCTCGCTGAATAGCCGGGCAGTGGTCGCCATTACCCGCGGTGACCGGATGGTGCGCTCTGAGGACCTGAAGCGAGTCCTAACCTCCGCCCGAGGTGTTAAACTCTCCGGCGATAGAAAGCTGCTCCACGTTATCCCCCGTGGCTATACCGTTGACGGTCAAACAGGAGTCAAGAACCCGGTGGGGATGCACGGCTTCAGACTTGATGTGGAGACACATATCATTACCGCCGCCGTTACCTCGGTCCAGAACCTGATAAAGTGCGTCCGCGGTATCGGCATAGATATTGAGGAACTCGTCCTTGAACCATTAGCCAGCGCCGAGGCGGTACTGAGCGCGGACGAGAGGCAGGTGGGGGTACTGCTGGCTGATATCGGGGGCGGTACCACCGATATTGCTATCTTCAGAGAGGGGAGCATCTGGCATACCGCCGTCCTGCCGGTAGCTGGCTATCAAATCACCAGGGATATTGCTATCGGGCTGGGGCTGCCGTTTGAGGTCGCCGAGGAGATGAAGAAAAAGTACGGCAGTGTCGCCCCCATTCATGAAACAAAGGCAAAGGCTGGTATAAACGGCGATAACCTGCTTACCAATGGACACGGCGTCTCTCACCGAGACCTGTGCGATATTATACGGGCAAGGGTGGAGGAGCTGCTGAGGCTTGTCGTGCTTGAGATGCCAAGCTCTGAATATGAAAAGCTGGTCCCCGATGGCATCGTCCTCACCGGCGGCAGTTCTAACCTCGCCGGCATAGAAGCACTGGGGCGTAATACACTGCAGCTCCCGGTAAGGGTAGGCGTGCCCAGCAACATACACGGCATCGCTGACACCCTTCATGACCCGGCGTACGCCACCGGCGTTGGACTCTTGCTCTGGGGAGCAAAGCATAAGGGAAAGCAAAGCTGGCAGCCACACGGCTCAGGCTTATGGCGTTTTGTTTCCCGACTTTTGAGCCTGTTTGGCGCATGATTTCCAGTAAGCGGTAAAGAAAAGGAGGAGGAGATGGCAAAAACAAGTTTCAGTACTAATCCGGCTAGGATCAAGGTTATCGGCCTGGGGGGTGGCGGCTGCAACGCCATAACCCGCATGGTCAGGGAGCAAATTAGGGGGGTGGAGTTCATCGGCGCCAACACCGATGCCCAGGCTCTGGCTATCACCGAAGCCCCGACCCGCATCCAGCTGGGAGAGAAGCTCACCAGGGGGCTGGGGGTAGGTGGTGACCATATCCTGGGTCAGAAGGCAGCCGAAGAAAGCCGTGATGAGCTCAAGGAACTTATCGCCGAGGCGGATATGGTGTTTATCACCTGCGGTATGGGTGGTGGCACCGGCACCGGCTCAGCCTCAGTGATAGCTGAGATAAGTAAGCAATCAGGGGCTCTCACCATCGCTGTCGTTACCAAGCCCTTCACCTTTGAAGGCGTCCATCGCAACGAGGTGGCAAATGACGGCATCTTCCGCCTCCTAGGCAAGGTTGATACCCTCATCATCATCCCCAACGACCGCTTGCTTGACCTCTGTGATGAGACGACGGGGGTGGATAATGCCTTTAAGCTGGCTGATGATGTGCTGCGCCACGGGGTTCAGGCTATTGCCGAGGTTATCACCGTCCCCGGACTGATTAACCTTGACTTCGCCGACGTTAAGACGGTGATGAAGGACGCCGGCCCGGCCTGGATGTCCATAGGCATCGGTGCCGGTAAGAACCGGGCTGTTGACGCAGCCAAGGAAGCCCTGGACAGCCCGCTGCTGGATATTTCCGTTGGCGGGGCAAAGGGCGTCCTATTTAATGTTGCCGGCGGTCCCGGGCTTACCCTGTTTGAGGTCAACGAAGCGGCTGAGGCAATAAGGGAAGCGGTAGACCCTGGAGCTAATATCATCTTCGGCGTGGTTCATGACCCCAGTATGAAGGAGGAGGTAAGGCTTACCCTAATCGCCACCGGTTTCGCCTCCAAGCTGGGCTTGGCCGGCGTCAGCCGGGAAGACGAGTTCACCCAGCTGCTCAAGGGCTTGAAGAGCGAGGAGGAGCTGGATGTTCCCGCCTTTCTGCGCCGCCCGCTGTTCAGCCACCGCCGCCAGCCAATACCCGAAACAACTAAAAAGCTGGTTGAGACCCCACCCGGAGTACTCTAGTGGTAAAACCCACTAGAAAATTATAGACCAGACTGAAGGCTATAGGAGGTTTTATCCTACAGCCTTCTTCTTTTCCCCTTTTGGCTAAATAACCCCTTGACAAATGGGTTTGCCCCATAAGTGCCTCTTGCCCTAAAAGTCATTGAGTTGCCCCAAAAGTCAGGGGATACTGTAAACATGTTCTACTATCTTTTGTCTGAGGTGTTCTATTCCCCCCTACCGGAGCCCAAACAATGTAGGCCAGCAAAAACCTACAACGTGAACAAGAATGAATACCACCCAAGCTGTTCCTAGGATTATTGTAAGTAACCGAAGTGACCACCGTATCGTAAAATGACTAAATCGTTTTTTATGTTGGCTTTCCCAAAATTTTTTGAATCGATTATAAGCATCAGGATTCTTTTCCTTGAACTCTTGTTTATATAAATCTACCATCTTCTTTGCTTCCCGGGACTCGAAAAGTCTGGCATACCTATTCAGTCTGAGCCCAAGTTCATCTTCTATTTCTCGTGCTCTATAGCTAAAAATCCCTTGGAAATAAATCCATCGGTGGAAAATGAGCCACCATACAATAAGCACAAGAATGGAGAACACACCGCTGACAACCGCAAAGACTAAGTCAGCCCTTGAGATGGGTGGACTCCAGCCAAGTAGCGAAATACCACCTACCGAGAGTATAAGAATAATGCCTGCCCCCTGCCAAAGTCGGGCATCAATACTTTCAATCCGGTTCATAATGGCTTCCCATTCCCGAAGCCATTTCTCATCTACCGCCATTGAACAATCCTTTTCTACACTCAGTGTAAAGCCGGAGCACCTAAGGTCAAATGTTGCGCTGCTACGTGTATATTATACAACAGTGCCCAGCTAAACTGAAGGGGCATAAGGCTACATGGTTCAGCACTATTGGCTTCCTCTTCAGCATAATCTAGACTTTACTCAGACCATACACTGGCGTTATTGACATAGGTATTGATAGAGGGTTAACATCTATTGGGATTGTCCATGATAGGTACGGCATGAGTAGTTCATCATATGTTTCCCTTGAAAAGGAGTTAAACCTGCCCAAGCCCCTCCGTCCCTATCAATGGCAGGGTGTTAATTTCCTGCTAAACCAAGGCTCCGGGCTAGTGGCTGACGAAATGGGGCTTGGCAAGACAGTCCAGGTAGTGGTGGCACTCTCCTTACTCCTTCCAAGCTGTGAGCGTGGTAGGGTGCTTGTAGTGGTTCCAGCATCCCTTCGCTTGAATTGGGAACGGGAACTTTCTAGCTGGGCATCTAATCTTAGTGTCCGTAGGCTGCAGGGTGATGCAAAAGATCGGTTTGCGCTGTACCAGCTACCCGTCAATGTGCTGATTGGCTCCTATGAGCAAATCCGGGACGATGCCATTGTGTTGAGCTCAGAAGTGCGCTTCGATGTGGTTATTCTAGACGAGGCCCAGAGGATTAAGAATGTTGATTCAGGCACTGCGTTGGCTTGCCGCATCCTGCAGCGGGATCGTTCTTGGGCTCTTACAGGAACCCCAATCGAAAATGTGGTAGAGGACCTAGTATCGATTTACCGATTCGTCCACCCCACGCTACTTAATTTGGCTATGTCCAGACCCGAGATGCATGAACGTATGAAGCCTTTCTTCATCCGCCGACGGAAATGCGAGGTGCTACCCGAGCTACCACCGATTATAGTTCAGGATATGCCTCTGGAATTAACAGTACAGCAGAGGGAAGCCTATGATCAGATTTGGATGAGTCGTCATAAACAGGCATCAGCAGACACCCAGGGTGTTTCTAAGACTGCGCTCTTCGCACTCCTCACAAAACTGAAGCAGCTTTGTAACTTTGACCCGGAAAGCGGTGAGTCAGCGAAGTTGGAAGCGCTAAAACTCATCGCCGAGGGACTATCCTCGCCAGAAGACAAGCTCATCGTATTCTCTCAGTATGTAGAGACATTGCAGTGGATATCTAGTCGCCTTGACACCCAAGTGCCGCACGAGGTATTCCACGGTGGATTGCACGAGGATGCCAAGGAAGCAGTCCTCAAGAGGTTTAAGCAAGAAACCGGACCCCGGATTTTGCTCATGTCACTCAAGGCGGGTGGTGTCGGGCTCAATTTTCAAGAAGCCAGCTCGGTAGTTCTGTTTGATCGTTGGTGGAACCCAGCCGTCGAAGAACAAGCTATGCAAAGGGCCCACCGTTTCGGTCGTGAAAAAGTTCTGCATGTGCTGCGCTTTCTCATTGTGGATTCTGTCGAGGAGCGAATCATAAAAGTTTTAGACGAAAAACGAAGATTGTTCGAGCAATACGTGGAGGGTGCAGAAAGTGCCTCAATACCAGTCCCTCCTCGTGACGTGCTCATGCAAATTTTGGAGCTGACCAAATCGGAATGAGACGCCTACGAAGCTTACGAAACTAAATTATAGGAGGCAAACTAATGGCAAAGATTATTGATATAAAGCGGATTCCAGTTGGGGACTTGGAGCTTGGCAAAGGACAATCACGCACACGGGATGTAGGAAAGGGGCTTGATGAGCTGGAAGACAGCATTAGGAAGGTTGGTCAGCTAGAGCCCATCGTCGTCTGTCCCGGAAGTAAACCTGGTAAGCATGAGATTCTGACTGGTCAGCGCCGTTTTTTGGCATGTAAAGCGGTTGGTGTCCCGACGATATGGGCTGCTGTCATGGACAAGCGTGTAGATGAGACGACGGCAAAGATCATATCAGCCACTGAGAACCTCGTGAGGCGAGGCCTTCACAGAAGGGACGCCATTGATGTCTGTACTTACCTCTACAAGAAGTACGGCAGTATACAAGCCGTAGTTGAGGAGACAGGATTACCCTATCCAAAAGTCAGTGATTACGTAAAGTATGACCGCTTAATACCAGAACTGAAAGACCTCGTTGACAAAGGTGAAGTAGACCTAAAGGTTGCGCTTCGTGCACAGGATGCTGCTTCAGTTAGTGGTAGAACCGTAGTGTCGCAGGCAGTGTACCTGGCAAAAGAAATGCAGGGCATGAGTGGTGTCCAGCAAGCTAAAGTAGCCGAAGAGATGCAGAAGGAACCAGAAAAAGGTGTCCCGGATGTAATAGAGGCAGTGAAAACCGGCTCTCAGATTTTCCAGATTTTAGTGACTCTAGGTCCAGTGGAGCTTCAGAATCTCCAGACTTATGCTAAAGAAGAGGGCACAACACAAGATGATGCCGCAGCATCCCTCATCAGAGAGGGTCTTGTACACCATGGCTATCTAGAGGAATAGAGATGAAGGGACTGTCACCCGAAATTCAGCGGGACCTAATCCTTTCTGTGGGGACACATCGGGCAAGGCGTCATCTCTCCCCCATAGAAGTGGCTGAGGCAATAGAAACGTCTATGGCCTCGGGGTCTACAGTTCGAGAACTCGCAACCGAGCTACAGTTAGACCCCACCATGGTTCCACGCTTCCCACGTTTGCTGCAGCTACCGCCCGAGATTCAACATCTTGTGGATTGGGGACAAGGTGAAGCACGCTTATCCTTTGAATCAGCGTCATATATTGCACGACTCGCATCTAGTAAAGAACGACGGGAAGTAGCAGAAGCTGCTCTCAAATACGGATTGCGGAAAGTAGAAATTCGCCAAGTTGTTCAAATCCGTGAACGTTCTGGTAGGCCGATTGCTGATTGTATAGGCGAAGTTCTTCACATGCGTCCGCATATAGAGAGACGGCATCTCCTGATAGGTGCCATTACCTCAGAAAAGGTACAAATGGTTCTGAAGGAGATGACACAACAGGAAAGAGACCGACTCCTTAAAAGTGCTGTCACTTCGCATAGTTCAGATTTGCCCCCCTGGGAAGGTCGGCTTGGTATAGAGAGATTCACGTTAGTAGGGAACAACGCTTTTGGTATTGCAGTACAAAAGCTACCAGGAGGCTTTGAGGAGGCTATTAACTCATATCTAGAAGAGGAGGTATCTCAAAGCCGAGGAGTTGTCTCACACATGACACCTGTGCTGACTAATATCTCAGCTCACGGAGCCATCATGCTAGGCAACAAGGTTACCTGTGACGGGTTTGTTTACGGATTTCCCTACAGGGTGCAAACTCACATTCATCAAGACCACATGGAAGGTTTTGAGTCAAGTAAGGGTTATCAGCATATTATAATGAGCGAAGCGACCAAAGAACTCCTCATTGTGGAGTTCAATGCTGACATCGAATACCGAAGCAATATCCATGCCATTCCCCTTGGTTCATGCTACCGTGGTGAAGACATAGAGGTGGAGTTGTTGTCAAGTGGACACATGGTCGGCTCAGCGCAGGTTGCCGTGACTATTCCGGGAGGTATGAAAGTAGGTTACTCAGGAGATTTTAATTGGCCGCTAGAGAAAGTAATACAAGTTGACGCTCTTGTTGTTGATAGCACATATGGCAGCCCGAACTCAAAGCGTAGATATTCGCAAGAGGATGCTTATAATAGATTTGTTGAGTTGGTTTTGGAAAAAGTCAAAACATGTCCGGTGTTAATTAAAGCTCATCCAGGAACACTACAATGTGCTCTGGAACTCTTGGATGATACCGTAACCTGTCCAATTCTTGCGAGCCGAAGGGTCACTGCCGAAGCTGAGGTCTATCAACGCTTTGGATATAGTATTGGCGCTCTAGTTAATGTCGATTCGATAGAGGCTCAACGTGCGATGAAGGAGGGCCGATACATCCGCCTCTACGGTAAAGGAGAGATTACACCTTCTGACCCGGCGGGCAATACGGTTATCACTTTGAGTGCATATATGACTAGTCCCGACGAACCTTTGTTGGAATTCTCGGAACACTCTTATCGTGTCGCAATTTCAAGCCATGCGGATTTCGAAGGCACGCTCGAGTATGTGAAAGCTACGGGAGCAATAGAGGTTGTGACGGATAATAGCCGGGGGGGTCATGCTATTGACTTAGCTCTCGCTTTGAAAAGATACCTCGGGATTAAAGCACGACCATCCTCACAGGTCTTTAGCAGATACTGGGGTGTGTAACTACATAACTATTGCTGATGATGGAGCTAAGCTACCTTGCAAAGATAGGAAACTGTATTCATGGCATAGCGTAGCTGAAGAGGAATGCTATCAAAATCTAGACCTATAGTTCACTTTGAGTTCGTATAATTTTACTTACGTCCAGTTTCGGTTCGCTTCTCACTAGGTTTGAATTCTATCAATTTGACCACATCTTCCCTCTTAACATAGGCCCTGCGGTCACCAACCCTTCGGTAAGTAGAAAGCTCGCCTTTAGCAACATGGCGGTATAGTGTTGAACGCTTCAAGCCAAATTCCTTCTCTACCTGGTCTAGGGTTAGCATATCTTCTGGCATATAATCTCCCTTAGCACTATCATTATATGTCTCAAAGTGTCTCTTAGTCAACATTAAATTCTCTTGCTCTCTCTTGCTCCTTATTATTAACAACTGCTCCTATATGTTGACAACTGCTCCTATATGCTCTATTATTTATATAGAACTCTGTAGGGGGAAAGTGAAAATGTTAATGAAGGGTCAACTTGGAAAGCCCCTGCCTGAAAAACTAGAGGAGGCTAGGGAGATCATAAAGAAACATTTTGAGGAGTTTGCGCCAGAGGAACTTGCCGTTAGTTGGTCTGGGGGGAAAGACAGCACTCTTGTTCTTTATCTTGTTAGAGAAATTTATCCAGACATAAAGACTATTTTCAATAATACCGGAGTTGAGTATCCACAGACTCTGAAGTTTATCAATAGGCTTAAACAAGAGTGGAGTCTAAATCTAATCGTAACAAAGCCAGAAATCAATTTTTGGGAGTGTGTTGAAAGGTGGGGCTTCCCAAAGACAAGGTACGAGAAAGGAAGAGGTCACCAAAGACCGAAATGTTGCTATCATCTTAAGGAGGAACCCACAGTAAGAGCTATTCAAGAATACGGCGTTAAGGGCTTGTTTGTAGGCATAACGGCAGCGGAGTCATGGTACAGGATGTTGAGCGCAGGAAGATGGGGGTTTTGTGGTTATGTAAAAAGCTGGGGTGTTTGCCGAATCCGACCTATTCTTTTATTTCGGGAAGAGGAAGTCCTTCACTTGTCGAAAGAATGGCATATCCCTCTTAGTGATGTATATACCTTGGGCCGGAGAAATGGTTGCCTCCCATGCACAGGGTTTCGAGATTGGGAAAAAGTATTATCCGCTGCTAATCCACGACTATATAAATTCATTAAAGATAAACAGGAGTTAGTGCCGGTTGCCCCCTTGTTCTCACCTTAAGCAATTTGCTACCACCTTATAGACGCCAACGGTACGGGACCCAAGAAGATTTGACACTGTGCCTATATTAATGCTCCTCATTAGATATGGACTTCCTACTACCCTTAGCATATCGTTTCTTCTTTGGTATTCTCTTCCTCAGCAACAGTTCGTCCAATATTATCAACATACCCTTAGCGTTAGTGGCGTTCCGGCGGCCAGCCCTCCAGTGCTCCACAGTATCCGATGTCACCCCCAGCTCATCGGCTATCGCCGCCAGTGTCCAGCCTTTTTCTTGCAGTTGGGCTATTTTCGCCTGTATTTCGTTCATTATTAGACATAATAGTATACAGCATATACCTTTGTCAATAGGCAATTTTGAAAAATTGGGCAAAATTGACATAAAAACTATTGACAAAGGCATACAGTTTATGCTATTATAGATACAGAATAAGGAATTGTAGTAAGGAGTATTGAGATGGAAATATGGAGAGAGAGGATTGGCGATAGCGAACTCCAACACAGTCAAAAGAAACAGGCTAGGCTGGCAAGTCCCCTCCCAGTCGGGCAACGGGACTTACATCGTGAACATAGACAACGGCGAGCCGTTCTGCACCTGCCACCACTTTGAGACCACCCGCAGGAAGTGCCAGCACATATACGCCGTCGAGTTTATCGTCCAGCGGGAGCAGCGCCCCGACGGCACCGAGGTCGTGACCAAAACGGTGAAGGTGACTTATACCCAAGACTGGCCTGCCTACAACGAGGCACAGACCCACGAGCAGGAGCGGTTTGTCGCCCTGCTCCGAGACCTCTGCGACGGCATACCCCAGCCGGAATACAGGTTTGGGAGACCGAGACTGCCGTTGGCTGATGTCGTGTTCGGTCTCGTATTCAAGTCCTACACCACCATGTCGGGACGGCGATTTACCACTCAGTTGAAAGAGGCTCAGGAAGCAGGGGTAATTTCTAAGGCTGCCCACTACAACAGCGCCTTCCGCTATTTGGAGAATCCTGAGCTGACTCCCCTGCTGAAAAGCCTCATAGAGCAAAGCGCCAGCCCGTTGAGGGCAGTTGAAACAGACTTTGCCGTTGACTCCTCCGGCTTCGCCACCAAAACCTACGCCCGATGGTTCGACCACAAGTACGGCAACCGCACCAGGCAGACATGGGTAAAAACCCATTTGATGTGCGGGGTCAAGACCCACATCGTCACCAGCGTCGAGGCAACGCCCCGTGAATCGGCTGATACTGTCCAGCTTATCCCCCTGCTGGAAACGACTGCCAGCACATTCCCCATTAACGAGGTATCGGCGGACAAAGCCTATTCCAGTCGCCGCAATCTTCACGCAATCCAAGCTATGGGTGGCACGGCTTACATCCCCTTCAAGGGTAACGCCAGGGGGATGGGAAGCCCCACAACTGGCTACGACAGCCTGTGGCACAGGATGTGGCACTACTACAACTTCAACCGTGAAGCCTTCTTGGGGCACTACCACAAGCGGTCTAACGTGGAGTCCACCTTCTCTATGATTAAGGCTAAGTTCGGGGGTGCGGTTCGGGCTAAGACCCCCACCGCCCAGGTCAACGAGGTTTTGTGCAAGGTGCTTTGTCATAACATCTGCGTCCTTATCCAGTCAATCTACGAGCTTGGGCTTGAGCCGACCTTCTGGACTTTTGGGGCAAAAGAGCCAATTGCCCCAAAAGTGCTTGAAAATCCTGAGTTTTAGGGCAAAGCCCTTGACAAATACTACATATTGTGGTATTTTTCTTTTGCTGCACAATATAAGGTAGTATTTGCCATGAAATGCCCCTATTGCGGTTATACAGATTGTAAGGTTATTGACTCCCGTGACGTTGACGACGGGGTACGCCGCCGGCGCCAGTGCTTGAGCTGTGACTCCCGCTTCACTACCTACGAGCGGTTGCAGCCCGCCAGCCTCTTCGTCATTAAAAAGGACGAGAGGCGCGAGGAATTTGACCGGGACAAGCTGCTAGCTGGCATCCGTAAAGCCTGTGAAAAAAGACCGTTACCTACCGGTGCCATAGAGAAGCTGGTTGATGATATAGAGGCTGAGCTTTTCCACCAGGGCAAGGCGGAGATACCCAGCGAGCTTATCGGTGATATAGTAATAGAACAGCTGAAGAAGCTGGACCACATTGCCTATATCCGTTTTGCCAGCGTCTACCACGAATTTACTGACATTAGCGCCCTAAAGGAGGAGGTAGATACCCTGCTCAGTGGAGCCGAGGCACCCCCCGGTCAACTGCCGTTACTGCCCGAGGTGGAATTAGCAATCAAGGGTCGCCGGGGGAGCCGGAAGCAGGGTAAGGCAAGGAGCCGGTCATGAACCCAGCCAACAAGCCACTGGTTGACCGCACCCGTATTGCCCGGGCTATCTTCGCCGCCGCTGAGTCCATGGGCATAAGTGACAGGCAGGTGGTGGAGCGGCTGACAAACCAGGTAATTGAGCGCCTGGAAAAAACAGGGGATGAATACCTGCTAGCCTTACCGGGGATGGAAGACCTGGTGGGGAAGCGTACCCGCCGCCAGCGTCTGCCCACCGATGCCGAAATTGAAGCCATGGTCAAGGAGATCCTAGCTGCTGAAGAGCCAACCAAACGAGAGGAGGTCAAGACTAAGGTGGAACCAACTAGCGTAGTTAAGACCAGAATTAAGCCCGCAGCCGGCATCGGTCTCAGCGATAACGCGGTTCAGGTGCTGGAAAGAAGGTATCTGGAGAAGGATAAGCAGGGGAAGGTCATTGAAACGCCGGAGAAAATGTTCCGCCGGGTGGCAGGGGCTATCGCCTCGGCTGAGCTTAACTATAATCCCAAGGCGGATGTCAAGGCGTGGGAGGAGGGGTTCTACCAGCTGATGGCAAGCCTTGAGTTCCTGCCCAACTCCCCCACCCTGATGAACGCCGGGCGGGAGCTGGGGCAGCTTTCCGCCTGCTTCGTCATTCCCGTGGGGGACTCAATGGAGTCCATCTTCAATGCGGTAAAGTATACCGCCCTCATCCACAAGAGCGGTGGCGGGACCGGGTTTTCCTTCAGCCGCCTGAGACCGAAGGGCGACTTTGTCAAGTCCACCTCGGGTGTAGCCAGCGGTCCGGTCTCGTTTATGGAGGTCTTTGACACCACCACCGATGTCACCAAGCAGGGAGGGACGCGGCGGGGGGCAAACATGGCTATCCTTAATATTGACCACCCCGACATTATGGAGTTCATAACCGCCAAGGGTGACCCTACCGCCTTTACTAACTTTAACCTCTCGGTAGCGGTAACCAATGAGTTCATGGAGGCAGTCAAGGCAGGCAAGGACTACAACCTGCTAAGTCCACGCACCAGGGAGGTGGTAAAAAAGCTCAACGCCAGGGAAGTCTTTGACAAGATAGTGGACATGGCGTGGAAGACCGGCGACCCCGGCATTGTCTTCATTGACCAGATAAATAAGGTTAACCCCACCCCACAACTGGGCAGCATTGAGTCCACCAACCCCTGCGGCGAGCAGCCACTGCTGCCCTATGAGTCATGCAACCTCGGTTCAATTAACCTGGCCAAGATGCTGCGAGCCAGCAACGGAGGTTTTGAGATTGATTACCCCAAGCTGGCGGAGACGGTAAAGGTTGCCGTCAGGTTCCTGGATAACGTTATTGACGTCAATAAATTCCCCCTGCCCCAGATAGATGAGATGACCAAGAAAACGAGAAAGATAGGGCTGGGGGCGATGGGATTCGCCGACATGCTAATTGACCTCGGCGTCCCCTATGACTCGGAGGAGGCGCTAAAGGTTGCCTCCGAGATTATGCGTTTTATCCAGGATGAGGCAACCAAGGCGTCAGTGGAACTGGCTAAGGAGCGGGGCATTTTCCCCGCCTTCAGCGGCAGTATCCATGACAGGGATGGTGGTCCCCGGGTGAGGAATGCCTCCTGCACCACCATCGCCCCCACCGGCACCCTGAGCATAATCGCCGGCTGCTCCAGCGGCATTGAGCCCCTCTTCGCCCTGAGCTACACCAGAAATATCCTTGACGGCACCAAGTTCGTTGAGGTGAACCCCTATTTTGAAGAAGCTGCCAGAAAGGGAGGCTTCTACTCCAAGGAGCTGATGCAGAAGCTGGCGGAGGGTGATCACCTCAGCGATATTGAGGGCGTGCCCGACGAAATCAAGCGTCTTTTTGTTACCGCCCACGAGATAAGCCCGGAGTGGCATGTGAGGGTGCAAGCCGCCTTCCAGCGCTCTACCGATAATGCCGTTTCCAAGACGGTCAACTTCCCCCACGAGGCTACCAGGGAAGAAATCGCCCGGGTCTATATGATGGCTTTTGAGGAGGGGCTGAAGGGGATAACCATCTACCGGGACCGGAGCCGCGACGCCCAGGTACTGGTCACGGGCAGGGAGGATAAGGTGGAAGGGGTGGCGCTTACGCCGAGGAAAAGACCGGTTGAGACCAGAGGGACTGTCGCCCGGGTTAATACCGGCTGTGGTTCTCTTTATATCACGGTGGCTTATGATGACATGGGTATCTTTGAGGTCTTCGCCACCCTGGGCAAGTCCGGCGGTTGCGCCTCAGCCCAGCTTGAAGCCACCTGCCGCCTGATAACACTGGCGCTGCGGTGCGGGGTGGATGTCGCCTCGGTGGTAAAGCAGCTGAAGGGCATCCGCTGCCCCTCCATCGCCTGGGATGAGGGTAAGTCCATACTCTCCTGCGCCGACGCTATTGCCAGCGTCCTAGAAAAACACACCGTCGACGAAACCACCCCGCCCCCAACGGAGGACTACGGGCTGGTCAAGAACCTCGCCGGGCAGTGCCCCGACTGCGGCAACCTGCTCAGGTATCAGGAGGGGTGCTACATCTGCCCGAGCTGCGGGTATACGAAGTGCTAGGGGAAAATCGCAATTTCACCCCGGAGACTATATAATGAAACCAGCATTATGTCTTGGGATGAAATCAAAAAAGCGAGGCGGCGGCTCTCCCGGGAGCAGGGAACCATCATCAAGGACTGGGGGGGTAGGGTCCCTGTCGCCCTGGTCTATCCCAACTCCTACTATCTGGGCATGTCCAACCTTGGAGTCCACACCATCTATCGCCTGCTCAATAGCTATAATGAGGTTGTCTGCGAGAGGGCTTTCTGGGAAGCCGAAAACAGGGACAAGCGGCTAACTCCCATATCCCTGGAGTCCCAGCGCCCGCTCTCCGACTTTGCCGTCCTTGCCTTCTCTATCTCTTATGAGCTTGACTATTTTAATATCGTCCATATTCTTAAAGCCAGCGGCATACCCCTTTATGCCGCCGACCGCGATGAGAGACATCCCCTGGTTATAGCCGGCGGCCCCTGCATTATAGCCAACCCCATGCCCCTCTCCCCCTTCTTTGACTGCCTGTGCATCGGTGAAGCCGAGCCCATAATCCCGGCGGTGCTGCCCGTCATAACCAAGGGCATCGGTGGCAAGAGGAGCGAACTGCTCAAGGCGCTGGCGGCACTGCCCGGTATTTACGTCCCGCAATACCATTCAGGGAAGCCCGTAGCCCGGCAGTGGACAAAAAACCTGGACGACTTCCCTGTCGCTTCTACAATACTAACCCCGGACACCGAGCTCGGCGAGCTTTATCTCATTGAGGTGGAGCGGGGGTGCAACTGGGGCTGCCGCTTTTGCCTTACCAGCCAAGCCTTCTATCCCATGCGCTATCGCTCCCTAGAAAATCTGATAGCTCAGGCCGAGGAGGGACTTAAATACCGAAAGCGCATCGGTCTGGTGGGAGCGGCGGTGTCAGACCACCCCCGCATAGAGGAGCTGTTATTAAAACTGGGGCAGATGGGGGCTGAGCTCTCCATGAGCTCACTGCGAATGGCTCCCCTCTCTTCCGTGGTACTGAGGGAGCTGGCTAAGGGAGAGGCGCGAACCGTCTCCCTTGCCCCCGAGGCTGGCTCCAACCGCCTGCGCCAGGTTATCAAAAAGAGCATCTCCGAGGATGATGTCTTAGAGGCGATGGCTAAGGTGGCGGAGCAGGGGATAAGGCAGGTCAAGCTCTACTTCATGATCGGCTTGCCGTGGGAGACCGATGAGGACATAGAAGAGATTATAAGGCTGACGCTAAAGTGCAAGGACATCCTTGATAAGCAGCAGGCCGGCTGCCGTATCGCCGTCACCGTTTCTCCCTTTGTGCCCAAGGCGGGTACCCCCTTCCAGTGGCTGCCCATGACCCCGACCTCTATCCTGAACCGGCGTTTGTCCCTGCTTAAAAATAGCCTGATGCCAAAGGGAGTCCAGATTAAAGGGGAAAGCCCGGCCTGGAGTCAGGTGCAGGGGGTCTTAAGCCGGGGGGACGAAAAAATAGCCGAGGTGCTGGCTAATATAGAGGAGGTATCTCTATCCGGCTGGCGTAAGGCAGCCGAAAAATACCAGCTAGACATTAATTATTATGTCAACCAGAGGTGGGATACCAAACAGAAGTTACCCTGGGCGATAATAGACCTAGGCGCTAAAACCGAACGCCTGAAAAAAGAGCTGGATAGAGCCCTCAGATAATTCCCAGATAATTACCGAGCCTCTAAAGCTGGATATCTCCACCGGATTTCGGCTTTTTACCCTGCCGGTACTGTCTCAATAGACTGGAGTACTTACCAAGCCAAGCTTTAACACCTAATTTCTGCAACCAAACGAGGTTATAAACCTTGGTATTATGCGGGATTTCCTGAGCCCGGTCAGCACAAGGGGCTAGCTTCAGACAGGGGAAGTTCTCACACTCGTAGCAGAATTCCACCTTTTTGTCATTTACAGCACAGGCATAGGTATCACAAGCTGGCTCTCCCCCCGCTGCTTTTACTCGCCCCCGCATCGGGCGGCAACCAGCACAAACAAATACCTCTTCCACTGGAATACCTTGCCGCTCAGCTATCCTCTTTCGTAAGCTCTTATCAGTGCGGGCTTGGTATAGACGACAACTGCCACAATAAAGACCACAGGGGGCAATTAGTGCTCTTTCTTCATCCCTAGCCATCCCTAGTCTTTCTCCGTCTGGGGTTATGAACCAAGCAGCTCGGTTACTACCTCGTTTATCTCCCGCCCGTCGGCTTTGCCCTTGAGCTGAGCGATGAGCTTGGGCATGACCTTTCCCTTATCGCCGAGCCCCTGCGCCCCCACCTCCCCGATAACCTGTTTTGCCGCGGTTACAATATCTTCTCGGCTCATCTGCTGGGGCTGGTATCCCTGAAGAATGTTTAGCTCGGCTTCTTCTTTAGCCACCAGGTCGGGGCGGTTCCCCTGCTTAAAGGCTTCAATGCTTTCTTTGCGCTGCCTGATTTCCTTGGCAATAACACCATAAACATCAGCGTCTTCCAGTTTTGCCTGGCGGGCGATTTCAGTATTATGAACAGCCGCTATCAACAAACGGAGGACCGAGCACCTCACCTTGTCCCCTCCCCTTAATGCCTGCTTGAGGTCATCCGCCAGCTTTTGCTTTAATCCGGCTTCTTTCTGTTCCATGCTATCTACTATCTTCTTGAACTTCCTGGACCTCTTGAACTTCTAGCGGTCTTGCGTCTCTTGGCTGCTTCCTTTCGCTTGCGCTTGACGCTGGGCTTCTCATAGAATTCGCGGCGGCGCATCTCGGATAAGATGCCGTCTTGCTGCACCTTTTTGTTAAATCGCCGGAGCAAACTCTCAAAGCTCTCGCCGCCGCTGGCCCTTACATTAGCCACATAGCATCCTCCTCCTTCTCATAACCCTGACCATAACTCACTTTTTTGCACCCAGAAAAATCTTCAATTTTCCTGGGAACCCGCTTATGTCACTACATTCTAGTCAGCTCAGACCCTCATGTCAACCATAAGGAGAGGGGGAAGGTATTTATAGAAGAGGGGCGAAGCCCCTCTTAAACACCCCGCTTTCGGGGGTAGGGAGAGAAAATTATAAGATAAGCCGCAGACGCCACGAGGGCGGAAATACCCACTCTATAACAAGCCGCAAAGCCCTAAGGG
>CAYWCO010000014.1:0-16310 GCA_964456815.1 uncultured Dehalococcoidales bacterium
CCGTCGGGGTTACCGGCATGAGTCGGTCCGCTGCCATCACCCCACCAGTTGTTTTCGGCGTTAACAGAATCCAAGTAACCGTCGCCATCGTAATTGTAATAGACACCGTAGACGTTATTATTTTCTATATTGTTGAAGTTGACTCTGATGTCAGCGGTATCCTTCGCCAATTGAATGTGGATGCCGGAAATATCCCCGCCGTTTTTGGTGATGGTGTTGCCGGTGATGATGACCTTGCCAGTTTCACCCACATAGTCAAGGTAGACGCCGTCCTGAGTGTTACCACCAAAGTAACCGTCTCCGGAGGCAGGGTCATAGTCATAAGAGCCGATAATGTTATCGGAGATGGTAAGAGTACCGGCACAACCGAGGAGAGCGTCGGCGATGCCATTACCTGTATTGCCCGCAATCTTGCAGTTGTCAATGAGGACAGTCCCGGTGGGCGAAA
Source organism: uncultured Dehalococcoidales bacterium (assembly GCA_964456815.1). Classification (GTDB taxonomy): domain Bacteria; phylum Chloroflexota; class Dehalococcoidia; order Dehalococcoidales; family BS750m-G39; genus CAVTZP01. The sequence goes on from CAYWCO010000014.1 coordinate 449, forward strand.
TCGCATCAATTGCTATGCCACCACCGTTGTTACCGAAATATTCTATTCCACTTACACTGTCCCAGTAGCCGCCGATGACGCTATTGGTAATCTCCACCGTGCCGGTAACGTATTGCAGGTGAATACCGGTATCGTCACTACCATTCTGGGCGATAATGCAGTTGTCAATGAAGATATCACCCTCAATGCTGTTATAAGCGTATATACCGGTGCTGTTGTTGCCGTAGATGAGGCAGTCGCTTATATTAACGGTGTTGTCACCATACAGCCCATCAATATAGATGCCGTATGTACCACCGGTGAGGGTGAGCCCGGAGATGGTGAAATCCTCGTGAAACTGAGAGGGGCCGCCGCCGTAGGGCAACAACTCGAACACCCCCCCGATTGCCGGGTCAATAACGGTGTCATGCCAGTCGCCGGAGACGGACTGCACCGTCAGCGACTTCGCGCCTATCGCTATGCTCTTCTCTGAGTAGTTTCCGGGGTAGATATTCACCGTGCCGCCGCCGAGAACCGCATTAACGCCGTCCCGGACGGTGGCGAAGGCGTCGGTGCCAAAGACATAGCCATTCGCTGGGTCACCGGGCGTAGTGCCAGCCCAGTTAGCATCAACCCAGACTGCGGACAAGCATTCGTCAACGCCCATATCCACGGTGGCGGTGAGGTCGCTGTTGCCGTCCATAATCCTTGGTTCGCCCTCAAAGTCGGTGGTAAGCCCGGCGGGTACCGCCGTATTGTCTCCAGCATCAATGCAGGGAGAGGCTACCCGCAGGTGGTAGTTGCCCGCGCCCGAGCTAACAAAGAGGGGGTTGGTGTCAATGTTGCCTGTTCCTGTATAGCCCCCCTGGACATCGCAGTAGCTAACCACCAGCGCTGAAGTACCACCATTATATATCTCATCGGGGTTGTCGCCCCAGAGTATGCAGTTGCTCACCACCGGCGAGGAGTTGTAGTTATACATCCCGCCGCCGTCAATAGCCGTATTGCCGGAGAAGGTGCAGTTGGTTAACTCCGGCGAGGAGTCATCGTTGTACATCCCGCCGCCGCTGTAAGCCTCGTTGTATGAGAAGGTGCAGTTACTCATCACCGGCGAGGAGTTATTATTGTACATCCCGCCGCCGCTGTAAGCATCGTTGGTGACAAAGGTGCAGTTGGTCAACGTCGGCGAGGAGCCAAGGTTCCACATCCCGCCGCCGTAGTATATAGCCGTGTTGGTGTCGAAGGTGCAGTTGGTCAGCGTCGGCGAGGAGTTATTTTCATTGCTCATCCCGCCGCCGCTGTAAGCCGAGTTGGTGTCGAAGGTGCAGTCGGTCACCACCGGCGAGGAACTGTATTCATTGCACATCCCACCGCCGTATCGAGCCGTGTTGTGGCCGAAGTCGCAGTTGTTCATCACCGGCAAGGAGCCATTGTTATTAAGCATCCCGCCGCCGTCGTAGTTTATAGCCTCGTTGTATGAGAAGGTGCAGTTACTCATCACCGGCGAGGAGTTATTATTGTACATCCCGCCGCCGTTAAAATCAGCCGTGTTATGGTCGAAGGTGCAGTTGTCCAAAGTCGGTGCGCATTCATCCCAGTTGAACATCCCGCCGCCCACGTCTGTAGCCGTGTTGCTCAAGAAGGTACAGTTGCTCACCGTCAGCGTGGAGCCGGTATTGTACATCCCGCCGCCGTAGGTGGCTAAGCCGTTGGTGATTGTAAAGCCGTCAAACAAGGTACCTGCGCCAATACCAGTGGCGCTTACCACCGTACCACTGCCAGTGCCGTCAATGATGGTAGTAGCTTCGTCGGCACCCTGCACATTCACCCCGTCCGCCAGGGTGATATTCTCAATGTAGGTGCCGGCGGCAACCTGCACCGTGCCACCGGAGACTGCGATAGCAATTCCTTCCTGAATCGTATCAAAGGGATGAGCCGCAGACCCATCTTCATCTGGATCACCCGCATTACTGATATCAACATAGTAGGTAGTACCACTCGCCCCTGCCGGCACCGCCGTCACCAAGCTGAGGCTCAGCACCAGCGCCAGGGCAAATAATATACTAAAAATTCCTCTCTTCATCTTCTAACTCCTCTTCTGGCTAGTTTGCCATCTGGCAAACTAGCGGGTAAAAACAAAAAAAAGGCTAACTGGGATAGAAATACCAGTTAGCCCCTGCTCCTTGCGCCTGCCTGTATTCTCGTGGTTATCTCCAGAGATTAGTCTTGAGGGGCGCTAATGCCCCTCAAGGCATAGAATAGCATATTCTCTTCGTTTGTCAAGTTTTGGGGGGCATTCCGATCATACAAGTATTTAACGAAATAGCGGATTGTTCACCTTCGGTAACAAGCGTCCATATTGTTCAACTATAACTTGAGGACGACAGGGGAGGGGATTGACTGCAAGGGGGCTGGCAGCATATAATGCAATCCGAATCCACAAAGCTATAGCATTATAATGATTATAGGATTTTTGGCTTTTATGGTTCTCCTTGCCTTTCTCCTTGCCTTCTGGGAAATCCAGATTGAGGGTAAAGACGGTTGGGCGGCAAAGGCGCCTTGCTGGCGCATAGAGAAGAGGTGGCTCGTTAAGCTAACGGGCGGGCGTCCATTAACCGGCTACCACGTCTTTATGACCCTGTTCTTGATTGCCATGATTCACCTGCCGCTTTTCTTTGTCTCGTGGAGCTGGCGGTTGGAAGGTCTTCTTATTGGATTTTACCTGGGGATGGTCTTGGTGGAAGACTTTTTATGGTTTACCTTTAACCCATATTACGGGATTAAGAGCTTCCGCAAGGGGAAAATCTGGTGGCACAAGAGGTGGTGGGGGCCCGTCCCCGATTTCTACTGGGTTTTCCTGGTTATCGTTGCGTTGCTGATTTATTTCGGAAGGACCGCTATCTAAATCTGACCGTCTTCCTCAAATCTCTGGCTTGGGCAGCTTATCAATGGAGTTTCTCAGGTCTTTTACCAGTCCAGCCAGCGAAGTGAAGCCGTCTTCTGTCTCCATAAGCTGGATGATGCGGCTGCCGACAATAACCCCGTCAGCAATGCGGGCTATCTGGCTTGCCTGTTCCGGGGTGGATATTCCGAAGCCAACGCAGAGGGGCTGACTGGCTAGTTTCTTCACCCTGGCTACGAATGCCGCCAGATTTTCGGGCAGCTTGTCCCTCGCCCCGGTAACACCGGTTACCGAGACCAGATATATGAACCCCATGGACTTCTCGGCGACAAGCCTGATGCGTTCCTCGGTGCTGGTCGGCGCCAGAAGATAGATGAGGTCAAGCCCGTGGGTTCGGGTGGTGGTTTCCAGCTCGGTGCCCTCCTCCGGGGGTAAATCGGGGATAATCAGCCCATCAACGCCGGATCTGGTGCAGGCCTGGCAGAATTCCTTGAGACCATAGCGAAAGACAGGGTTAAAGTAGGTCATAAACACCAACGGGCTTGAGACCTTGCGGCTCAACTCGCCAGCCAAATCGAGGCAGAGCTGGGGGGTAACACCATTTTGTAGGGCGTGAAAGCTTGCCCGTTGTATGGTGGCGCCGTCAGCCAGAGGGTCGGAGAATGGTATCCCAAGCTCAACGATATCGCAACCGCTCTCGGCAAGGAGGGGGACTACCTTCATGGTGGCTTCAATGGTGGGGTAGCCTACGGTAACATAGCCTATCAGGGCAGTGCGGCCCCGCTTAAAAACGGGGGCAATACGGCTCACAGCTTTACCCCCAGTGCCTGAGCTATGATGTCCATATCCTTATCGCCCCGCCCGGAAAGATTGACCACGATAACTTCCTCCTTCTTCAGGGAGGCAGCGAGCTTGGCGGTATAAAATATGGCGTGGGCTGGTTCCAGGGCGGGGGCAATACCCTCGGTGCGGCAGAGAAGGGTGAAGCCCTGGAGCGCTTCATCGTCGTTTACACCGATGTAGGTGGCACGCCCGGTGTCCTTGAGGTAGCTGTGCTCGGGACCAACGCCGGGGTAGTCTAGTCCGGCGGAGATGCTGTGTGTTTCCCGGATCTGACCTTTATCATCCTGGAGAACATAAGACCTGGCGCCGTGGAGTACCCCGACCTCCCCGGCAGCCAGTGGGGCGGCATGCGCTCCGGTATCAAGCCCTCTGCCCGCTGCCTCAACCCCGACGAGCTTAACTGCCTTATCATCGAGGAAGGGGTAGAAGATGCCGATGGCGTTGCTGCCCCCACCGACGCAGGCGATGATATAGTCCGGCAGGTGCCCTGTCTTGTCCAGAATCTGCTCTTTTGTTTCCCTGCCGATTATTGCCTGGAAATCGCGCACCATGGTGGGGTAGGGGTGGGGGCCGACTACCGAGCCCAGGAGGTAGTGGGTATTTGAGGGGTTGGTCACCCAGTCTCTTATCGCTTCGTTGATGGCGTCCTTCAGCGTCTTGCTCCCGCTCCCGACTGGTTTTACCTCGGCACCCATCAGCTTCATGCGGAAGACATTTAGCGACTGGCGGCGTATGTCCTCTTCCCCCATATAGACGGTGCACTCCAGCCCCAACATGGCGCAGACGGCAGCAGCGGCCACTCCGTGCTGCCCGGCACCGGTTTCGGCAATGATTCTCCGCTTTCCCATTCTCCGGGCAAGAAGCCCCTGCCCCAGGGCGTTGTTAATCTTGTGGGCGCCGGTATGCGCCAGGTCTTCTCTTTTAAGTAAAATCCGAGCCCCACCACAATCTTCGCTCAGCCTTTGGGCGAAGTAAAGCGGCGTCGGTCTTCCCGAATAGTCGTGGGATAGTGAGTCGAACTCAGCCCAGAAGGCGGCGTCAGCTTTTGCCTCTTTAAAGGCTAGCGCCAGCTCGTCAAGGGTGGGGATAAGGGTTTCAGGGACAAAGCGCCCCCCATAGTTTCCGAAATATCCTCTATCGTCTGGTAGCAACCTTCACCTCGCTAAGTTATCAGGCTCTTTCTGTATCCCCTATTCTACATAAATGTTCCCCGCCTGTAAATGAGCGGCGGTTTTTTCTTTAATCCCCCAAATTTACCTCTGTTAACGTATTGACATTGCGGTAAAGGTGGTTTATTATCATATTCAAAAAGGGGGGTGCGTGATGCAAGCCTATTGCGTGAAATGTCGAGCCAAGAGGGAAATGAAGGATGCCCAGGTAATAACTATGAAAAACGGCAGACCAGCAACGAAGGGTGTGTGCCCGGTCTGCGGCACCAAGATGTTCAGGATAGGCAAGAGCTAGGTCTGTAGCTATACCACTATAGCTTTAAGCATTGGGAGCAGGGCTAAATATTCCTTCGAAGGAAGGGATGTTTAGCCCTTTCTTGTTATCGCAGATTCGCCAAAATGAGAATTCTAGTTAAAAATTAACATAAAAAAGCGTTAAAAAATTAAAAAGATGGTTTATAATATATGATAATAACGGTGCCGAAGGAGTGGTTGTCAACTAGCATGGAGCAGGCCAAGACAGCAAGAGAGCTAGGCTTTGAAGAGCCAGAGGTTGGCTACGAGTGGGATGCCGGCAGCACCCCACCCGGTGATTCAGTACCGGGGCGTTGGCTGGTGAGGAGGGAGGGGGATAACTGGGTTGTCTTATTCAACGCTTCCAACGGCACTGAATATGTTATTCACACCTTCCCGCCAGATGAGGATGGCGAGAGGGAAGCCAAAAATATGGCCCTCAAGCTGGTGGACTTTGCCTGGGGGAAGCCATAGAGAAGGCTGGTTTAGTGGTCAGGATTTATCCCCTTGTCTCCCCTCAACTAAGGTATCAACTACCGTCGGGTCAGCCAGGGTGCTGGTGTCACCCAGTTCTTTAATGTCACCGGCGGCAATCTTGGTCAAAATCCGTCTCATAATCTTGCCGCTCCTTGTTTTAGGCAGACCGTCAGCAAACTGAATCCTATCCGGAGTGGCTATAGGTCCAATCTCCTGGCGAACGTGAGTCATAAGCTCCCGCTTTAGCTCATCGGACTTTTTTAACCCGACTTTCAGGGTAACAAAGGCGTATATGCCCTGTCCCTTAATATCATGGGGCATGCCAACGACCGCCGCCTCAGCCACTGATTTGTGGGATACCAGGGCACTTTCAACCTCGGCAGTACCCAGGCGGTGACCGGAGACATTGATAACATCGTCTATCCGCCCCATAAGCCAGTAGTAGCCGTCCTTGTCCACTCTTGCCCCGTCTCCGGTATTATATACGCCGGGGAACCGTACAAAGTAGGTATTCTTAAACCTCTTTGGCTCACCGTAGACGCTGCGCATCAGACCGGGCCACGGCTTTTTAATTGCCAGATAGCCGCCCTCGTTAACATCGGCTGGAGAGCCGTCCTCCCTGAGCACAACCGGCTCAACCCCGGGGAAGGGGAATGTCGCCGAGGCCGGTTTAAGCGGGGTTGCCCCGGGCAGGGGGGTAATCAGGATGCCCCCGGTCTCGGTCTGCCACCAGGTGTCAACGATAGGGCAGTTACCTTTACCGATTACATTGTAATACCACATCCAGGCTTCAGGGTTGATTGGCTCACCAACCGAACCAAGGATACACAGCGAGCTTAGGTCGTGCTTATTGGGCCATTCCTCCCCCTCCTTCATCAGGGCGCGGAGAGCGGTAGGGGCAGTATAGAATATATTGACCCGGTACTTTTCCACGATGTCCCAGAACCTGTCGGGGTGGGGGTAGGTTGGCACCCCCTCAAACATGAGGCTGGTGGCGCCAAAGGCTAGCGGTCCGTATACGATATAGCTATGCCCGGTTACCCAGCCGATGTCAGCAGTGCACCAGAAGGTATCCTCCTCCTTTACATCAAATATCCACTTAAATGTTTGGTAGGCAAAGAGGAGGTAGCCGGCCTGGGTATGGAGGACTCCCTTTGGCTTCCCCGTGCTACCGCTGGTGTAGAGGATAAACAGCGGGTCTTCAGCGTCCAGAACCTCTGGCTCGCAGGAGGGCTTTATATCTTCGGCAGCCATTTCATCATCCCACCAGTAGTCGCGGCCAGGCTGCATATTTATGCCGATATTTGCTCGCTTGACCACAATCACGTCTTTTACATCGGGGCATGACTTGAGGGCAACATCAGGATTGTCCTTACTGCGGATAATCCTGCCACCGCGGTAATAGCCATCGGCGCAGATGAGTGTTTTAGCCTTGCAGCCCAGTATCCTGTCCCGCAGTGCCTCAGCGCTGAAGCCACCGAAGACAACGCTGTGAATAGCGCCAATCCGGGCGCAGGCGAGCATGGCGATTGGTAACTCAGGAATCATCGGCAGGTAGATAGCAACCCGGCCGCCCTTCTTAACCCCGTGCTTCTTCAGCACGTTGGCAAACTTGCATACCTGGTAGTAAAGCTCCTGGTAGGTTATGGTCTTGCTCTCACCGGTATCCCCCTCCCAGACTATAGCCGCTTTATTTTTTCTCCATGTCTTAAGATGCCGGTCGAGGCAGTTATAGCTGACATTGAGCTTACCGCCAACAAACCACTCGTGCTCGGCTTCTTTGAAATTCTCCACCAGCACCTTGTCCCACTTCTTATACCAGTCAAGTTGCTCTGCCAGCTCCCCCCAGAAGCCCTCGGGGTCTTCAATAGAGCGCTGGTAAATCTGCTTATATTTAGCAAGGCTTTTTATATATGCCCTTTGCTTGCTTTCTTTTGAAGGCTTAAATACACGTTTTTCATCCATCATAGAGGTGATTGTTTTTGTTGGTTCCATTAATTAAAATTCCCTTTCTAGCTCCATAACGATATATTGTTAACCGATTAAACCTAAAGCCGGGTTATGCAGAAGCTTGCTGCTCAAGATAACTATGGTCAATCCTGGTAGGTAACACCCATCAACTGGGAAAAAGCAGCGCGTAGCCTTTGCGAAATCACATAGGCTACGCCACCGGCAATCTCAGCACAAAGCTTGGGGTTGGTGTAGATTAGATTGCGCAGTTCCTTTCCCTTGAATGTCAGTACCTTTGTTTTTTCCATGGCTTTTGCTGTAGAGGTGCAGCGGAATGGCGGTATCGTGGCTGACCAGCCAAAACACTCAAAATTGGCAGCGGTCTGGATTTGGCGCTTCTCTGTTGGCCCTAGCTCGATGAGAATTGATATTAGCCCATCTTCGATAACATATATATTCTCTTCCTCCCTGTCTTGCCTGCATATGATTGTTCCAGCTTCGAATACCTGGGGGGTGCACATCTTTTCCACCACCTTAAGTTCGTCCTCTTCCAGGTAGTGGAAGACGTCAGACCTTCTCAGTATTTCTATAGTCTCCATCCTTGATCTTAACCTCCGTAGCTTTTATATCTTAGGCCCGCTAGATAGTTATTATACACTGCCAGTTTCGTATTTTTCAAATAAAAGTGCTTGCTACCAGCGAAACATCGGTGTAAAATGGGTAAAATTCAATTAATTGCCTTTAACTTATGGAGGGAGCTATATGGAAGCCCAGCAGATTTTAGAAAAGGTAAAAAAAGACGGTGTGAGCTTTATAAGCCTGCAGTTTACCGATTTACTCGGGGTGTTGAAGGAGGTCATCATACCAGTTGAAATGCTGGGAGAGGCACTGAATAATGGGGTGTGGTTTGACGGCTCTTCAATTGAAGGTTTTGCCCGAATCCAGGAAAGCGACCTGTTTTTGAAGCCGGACCTGGCAACCTACTCTGTTGTTCCCTGGCTGGACGAAAACGGTAAAACGGCGCGGTTGATCTGCAATATCTATGGGGCAAATGGGGAACCTTATGAAGGAGACCCCAGATTTATCCTTTCCAGAGTAATTGCTGAAGTGGCTAAGGTGGGATTCCGCTATGACGTTGGGCCGGAGCCGGAGTTTTATTTATTCGAGAGGGATGAGCTAGCAGAGAAGACCCCTTTAGATTATGGCAGTTATTTTGAGCTCTCCTCGGCTGAAGGCTATCAGGTTATGAAGAGAATAATTGCTTCTCTTAAGACCTTTGGCATTAACATTGAGACCTCGCATCATGAAGTGGGGCATGGTCAATATGAGATAGACCTTAATTACGGGGACTGTCTGGCAGTGGCTGATGAGCTGCTCACATTGAAGTATACGGCAAAGAAAGTCGCCCAGATGTATAACCTGGAGGCAACCTTTATGCCAAAACCGGCAATGGGTATCGCCGGTTCTGGTATGCATATTCACCAGAGTCTTTTCAATGTCAAGGCGAAAAGAAATGCCTTTTACGAGGGGGAGGATAAGTATGGGTTATCCAAGGTTGCCTACAGCTTTATTGCTGGCCAGATGAAGCATATTAAGGCGATGTGCGTAATCCTTTGCCCCACGGTAAACTCTTACAAGAGGCTGGTCTCCGGGTTTGAGGCTCCGGTTTATATTACCTGGGCCAGCATGAACCGCTCCGCCCTTATCAGGGTACCCAAGTGGTTCCGGCAGAAGCAAGAGTCGGCCAGGATTGAGCTAAGGTGCCCGGACCCGACCTGCAATCCATATCTGGCGTTTGCTGTCATGCTAAAAGCCGGCTTAGACGGAATTAAGAATAACCTGACACCACCCCAGCCGGTAGAAGAAAATGTATATCAGCTTGACAGGGAAAGCTTGATAAGCAAGAAGGTTGATGTCTTGCCAACGTCATTGTGGGAAGCACTGAATGAGCTGAAAGAGAGTAAACTTATCCAAGAGGTCCTCGGCGGGCATCTGCTGGAGAGATATATCACCATAAAAACAAGGGAGTGGGACGAGTTTAAGACCCAGGTCACACCCTGGGAGATAAATAAATACCTGGACGTTTATTAGGTTAAGGAAGAGGGTAGGGGAGCCTACTTAACATAAAGCTTAGCTAGTTAGACAATAAGAGTGGACAGGTGCTTTATCCTTTTCAGCATATTGGGGTGGGTGGTAAAAATCTCCATCATTTTATCGGCAGTACTCAGCCGTACCTTCTTCTGGCGCAGTGCCGCCAGCTCGTTATAGTCAATGGTACCGCTCATATCCTGGTCAAGCTGGGATAGCTCTCTAACCTCGTACCATGCCCGTGCCGGGTCATTGAGGAAGAAGGCCCTGATTCCCTCAACCCGCTTTAGCTCCTCCTTGTTCTTGAAGCGGGCATTGCCGTAGACCAGCTTATACAGTGCCGAAGCCAGGTGGTGAGGCATACACCCCAGTTTTACACTACCCAGGTCAGCGTAGTACTCACGTATCCTGGAGCCATAGAGCACGAGGAGGTTGGTAATAAAGTAGAGGATAAAAGCGCCGATCCCAATGAGCGCGGCGTAGCCACCCCCCTGGCGTCTTCCGCCAAAAACCCCACCCCACATCATACTCCAGGCAAGCCAGTACAGTATCAGCGGTATCGCCGAAAGCAGGGTTATGATTATCATATCGCGGTGCTTGATATGAGACAGCTCATGACCGAGGACAGCCCTGAGCTCATCCTTATTCAGCAGGTTAAGTATGCCCCTGGTAACGCAGACTCGCCCGTCGCGCTGTGTCCGCCCGAAGGCAAAGGCGTTTGGTATGTTTAGCTGGGAGATGCCGACCTTGGGCTTGGGGAGGTGCGCTGCCTCCGCCAGCTCAGTAACCATCCGGTGGAGCTCTGGCTCTTCTTTCTCTGAGACCCACTTTATTCTCATCATCAGGCTGACCAAAGATGGGCTGACCAGATACTGGATGCCAAGAAAGACAAACGCCAGACCAACGTACCATATTGCACTTCCTGCTCCCATCCAGGCACCGATGCCGGTGATTACGCCGTAGAGAATGCCGAAAAGAAGCGCAACTAACAGGAACATCCTAGTTTGAAGCCACATATATTCCCCCTTACCACTATCTTCACTGAATATTATAGCAAAACCAGTGCCAGTATCAAAAGTTACTTAGCAGTCCCGGTGACACAAAGCAGCAAACCAGCTATAATTAGGACATTATCTGGACGGGATGAGGGTAAGGTTAACATAATAGGGGATAAGGTTGACATAAAGTTTTTCCTACCTATCTTTTAAGGCGCAATACACGCCTTCGCCAGGAATTCTTATGAACTACCAGGCGGCACTGGACTATATTCTAAGCTTCGCTGATTATGAGCGGGCTCCGCGCTCGGCGGTTGTCTTTGATTTAAGGCGCATGGAGATGCTTCTGGGGAAACTGGGCAACCCTGAGGCAGGGGCAATACCGATTCACGTAGCGGGCACGAAGGGTAAGGGAAGCACCGCCGCCATGATTGCCTCCATCCTGACCACGACTGGCTACAGGAGCGGGCTTTATACCTCCCCCCACCTTCATGATTTCACCGAGAGGATACAGGTGGACGGGGTGGCTATTACCGAGGATGAATTTGCCCGCCTGGTGGAGATTCTAAAACCTCAGGTTAAAGCGGTAAACAGGTTCGGTGCCTATGGCCAGCTTACTACCTTTGAGCTGCTGACTACCTTAGCCTTTGCCTACTTTAAGGGTAGGGGAGCGGGTTTCCAGGTGCTGGAGACGGGGATGGGGGGGCGTCTTGATGCCACCAATGTGGTCAAGCCCGGGGTTTGCGTCATCACCTCCATAAGCCTTGATCATACTGATGTCCTGGGCAGTACCCTTACCCAGATAGCCGGGGAGAAGGCGGGTATTATCAAGCCGGGGAGTATTGTGGTATCCTCCCCCCAGCCCCCCGAGGCAATGGCGGTGATAGAAGGGGTGTGCCGGGAGCAGGGGGTGAGGCTGGTCAAAGTAGGCAGCGATGTCAGCTGGAGCCGCAAAGCCTTTAGCAGTGGGGGGCAGTCGTTTCAACTAAGAGGGATAAGAGGCAAGTATAGCCTTAACCTTCCCCTGCTCGGTGAGTACCAGCTCGAAAACGCGGCTACGGCGGTGGCTGCAGTGGAGACCCTAGCTGAGCGGGGAGTGGTGGTTGGAGCCGAGAGCATTGCTTCGGGGCTGGCGCAGGTGCACTGGCTGGGGCGGCTTCAGGTTCTAAGGCGAAAACCATGGCTTATCGTCGATTGTGCCCATAACGCTTATTCAGCAAGGAAGCTGGCTGAGGCTCTCAGGCAATACTTTGATTTTAAGCGGGCAGTTATTATCCTGGGGGTTTCCTCGGACAAGGATGTTGGCGGCATAGTTGCTGAGCTTGTGCCTATCTCCAGTACGGTTATTGTTACTTCTACCCGGCACCCCCGCGCCCTGGAGCCAGCCAAGCTTGCCGCCCAGTTCTCAGAGCAGGGGATAACCCCTGAAGTAGCGGGGAATGTTACCTCAGCCGTGGATCTGGCATTAGCCAGGGCAGGGCCTGAGGACCTTATTTGTGCCACCGGCTCAATCTTTGTTGTTGCCGAGGTAATGGAATACCTGCCGAAGCTCGCCTGAGAAGCCCTATCTCTTGGCTTTGACCATGCTCCGAGAGAGCAATTTGTCAAAGGCGTCAAACCACTTTAGCTTGACCTCATCAGACCAGCTTGGGTCAAAAGTGGGGAATTTTGCCGTAAGCTCGTCTACAACCTCATGTGGAATTACTAAATTCCGACTTAGTCTGGCACTTTTTCTTTTTGCTTTAGTTCCGGAACTAGCGGTCAGCTTTCTTACCCGCTTGGTTATAAATGATGATAATGGAACTCCAGCATCGGTGGCTAGGGCGACAAAGAACTTGATGCATTTGCGGTTAACGTCGTCGGCTAGCTCAAAATTACGGTGAAAGACCTCTTCTAGCTGGGCATAGGTAGCAATGTGGAAGTCAAACGACCCCCCTAAGACGAAGTTATACGAGTCAGTGGCTACCTGGCGGAGAAGCTCCGCCCTTTTATCACCCCTGGCGGAAACAAGCTGCCTTAACTGGCTTGTCGGTACGCCATCGGTATCAATAAGGCTGAGAAAGCGCAGGGCGCCCATAAGCTGGGTGCCAGTGCTGCCGGCTAACCTATCACTCCAGTAGCTACGGTCAATGCGGGCTGGCATTTCCCCTTCCAGGCGCTCGGCAAAGTTCAGGAAAGTGCGGTAGGAAACGTAGGGCGGTAGGCGTTTTCGTCCTCTCTCGTCAACCATATTAGCTATCCTGTTCCTTAATTATACCTTAATTATAATGGAATGGAACTGGAATTTCAATAGGCACTTGTTTTTTGACCATTTTTTACCCCTAATTCCAGCACCGAAATGTGGCGTGGAACTTGCGGTAAATTGAAGTGGAACTAATTGGAATTTTTTAGGACACGCGAAGACAAAAGTTGACGCATGCCTTTGGAGACAAGTACGATATACGGCATACTTTGCAAAAAGGAGGTATTCCATGGGCACATCAATAGAGTTCCAGAAGCTTTTGACGGAGATAATCTACGTCAATTTGCCTGGACCGGAAGAGCCGACTCCGGGGATGAGCGGCGGAGAGCTACTCCATGGTTTTCTGGCAGATCTTTACCGGCCGACCAACCCCGAGATAAGAAGCTGTGTTAATGCCCTGTGTAACAAATGGAACATCCACTACCGAGACCACAAAGGACAGTGAGTCGGCATAGACTAGAAAGGAGGAAATAATGAAAAGAAGCAGAATTGCAGCAATAGATGTTGGTTCAACTAAAGTATGCACGGTCATGGCTGATGTTGATGGCGATGAGCTACCCCGCATCCTTGGTGTGGGCGTAGCCCCGACCCAGGGGCTGCAAAATGGCCTGGTGGTTAATTTCAATGAAGCCAAGCAATCAATCCAGGAATCGGTAAGGGAAGCTGAGAGGACCGCCGGTAGCAAATTGGAATCAGCTTTTATCGGCGTTACCGGCAGGCATATCACCTCGGTAAATAACCGGGGGGTTGTTAGCATTAGCCGCAATGACAAGATAGTGCATCCTAAGGACCTGAAACGCGTCCACGAGGTGGTTCGTAATATCAAGGTCCCAGGTGACCGCGAGCTGCTTCATATTATCCCTCGCGGTTACACCGTTGACGGTCAAGAGGGGGTAAAGAACCCGGTTGGTATGCACGGCTTCCGCCTTGATGTCGAGGCACATATCATAACGGCAGCGGCAGCCTCAATCCAGACCCTGACCAGGTGCATTCGTGGCGCTGGTGTTGAGATTGAGGATGTTATTCTGGAACCGCTGGCCAGTTCCGAAGCTATCCTCTTAGATGAGGAGAGGCAAAATGGTGTCCTTGTCGCTGATATCGGCGGTGGCACCACCGACCTTGCCATGTTTAAGGACAACAGCGTCTGCTTTACCTCTGTCCTGCCCGTAGCCGGTTACCAGATTACCCGGGATATTTCTATTGGTCTTGGGCTTCCCTTTGAGCTCGCCGAGGAGATGAAGAAGAGGTATGGCAATGTGACACCGGTGTCGGAGAAGGGTAGGAGAGTGCCTGAGAAAAACATCACCCAAAACGGGCATAATATTTCCTACGCTGACCTTTCCGAAATTATCCGTGTTCGCGTTGAGGAGCTTCTGCGGCTTATAGTACTGCAGTTGCAGCAGAGCGACTATCTCAAGACCCTCCCCTCAGGGCTGGTACTTACCGGAGGCTCAGCTAATCTTCTTGGTATTGCTGAGCTGGGAAGCAGGATAACCCGACTTCCGGTAAGGATTGGGGTGCCGAACAACCTATATGGTGTCTCGGACATGCTGCATGACCCAGCCTATGCCACCGGTGTTGGCCTTCTTCTATGGCGGAGTAGGAACGGCAACACAAAAAGCTGGCGACCTAAGGGTGTTGGCCGCGTTCTTTCCGGAGTTTTCCGGCTCTTCGATTAAAAACCAGTAAAAGGAGGAATAGAAAATGTCAAGAGCAAGTTATGTCCCCAGTGGGGCAAACATTAAGGTTATCGGGCTGGGTGGGGCTGGTTGCAATGCCATCACCCGAATGGTTCGGGAGCAAATCCGCGGCGTTGAATTTATTGCCATGAATACCGATGCCCAGCATCTGGCAGTTACTGAAGCAGCGGTACGCATCCAGCTAGGTGAGGAGTCTACCCGTGGTCTAGGCGCCGGTGGTGACCATTTGGTAGGCAGAAAAGCTGCCGAAGAGAGCATTGAGCAGATTAAGCAGGCTGTTGCCGGAGCAGATATGACGTTTATTACCGCCGGTATGGGAGGCGGTACCGGCACCGGCTCAGCACCGGTAGTAGCTCAAGTTATTCAGCAAACAGACGCCCTCAATATTGCCGTGGTCACCTGCCCCTTTGACTTTGAGGGAACTCACCGCGGCGATGTTGCTGAGAAAGGGGTTATGGAGTTGATGGATAAGGTGGACACCCTGGTTATTATCCCTAACGACCGCTTGTTCGACCTCTGCGACCAGAGGTTAGGCGTTGATGGCGCCTTCAGGATGGCTGATGACATCCTCTGCCATGCGGTTCAGGCAATCGCCGAGGTGGTCACTGTCCCCGGACTCATTAACCTTGACTTTGCTGATATCCGAACGGTGATGAAAGGCGCTGGTCCGGCATGGATGTCTATTGGTCGTGGTTCAGGGACGAACCGGGCAATAGACGCCGCCAAAGATGCCCTGTCTAGCCCGCTTCTCGATGTATCTATGGAGGGGGCGAAGGGGGTGTTATTCAATGTTGCCGGTGGTAGCGATCTTTCCCTGTATGAGGTTAATGATGCTGCTGAGGTTATCCGGCAGGCGGTTGACCCGGATGCAATTGTTATCTTTGGGGTTGTCCTTGACCAGAATATGGGCAATGACATCAGGCTGACCCTCGTCGCTACCGGCTTTGCTTCCAAGGATGCTCTTTCTGGCGTATCCTGGGAGAATCGGATGATGAAGACCCTTAAGGGAGTGACAAGCGAAGAGGAACTGGGGATTCCCGCCTTCATGCGATACCGGCGTGTTCTCCCCGGACAGAAAACTTAACTTCGCTGGCTTAAGAAACTATCCCATATAAACGTAAAGCTACCGCTGGTTTCACCCAGCGGTAGCTTTTTTATTTGCCTATTCTAGGCCGTACAGGTCTCGAACCTGTGACACCCTGATTAAAAGTCAGGTGCTCTAC
>CAYWCO010000015.1:0-15935 GCA_964456815.1 uncultured Dehalococcoidales bacterium
ACTCGCGACCTCCTCCTTGGCAAGGAGGCGTTCTACCGCTGAACTACTTCCGCCTATAACCCACGGAAATCAAAAATTTCCGTGAGGAGCCATCCTTTGGTGCCGAGGAGGAGATTTGAACTCCTACGAGCTTACGCTCACCACCCCCTCAAGATGGCGCGTCTACCAGATTCCGCCACCTCGGCAACAGCCTCTATACCCTAATCTTACTTAGGTTACTTCTTGGCCTTTTTCTTGGCGGTAGTCTTCTTAGCAGTAGTCTTTTTGGCCGCTGTCTTCTTGGTGGCCTTCTTAGCAGTAGTCTTTTTGGCCGCAGTCTTCTTGGTAGTAGTCTTCTTCTTTTTGCTCCACCACATTAGCGTCTGTCACCTCCTTTGGTCAAGCGGTTAACCTGGCAGGAGTGGCAGGATTCGAACCCGCGACCTGCGGTTTTGGAGACCGCTGCTCTACCAAACTGAGCTACACTCCTAGCTTCAACAATTATATTATCATAAATTTGGACAAAAATTAACTACCCCTGGTGCGACTCGAACGCACGACACGCGGTTTAGGAAACCGCTGCTCTATCCACTGAGCTACAGGGGCCCGTAAATCGTCCCTTTAGGAGAATACCTTAATATTACACTCTTCCCCAAATGCTTTCAAGTATATTGTGCTTCTTTGGGAAGCTTGACAAAAATAGGATATCTACTCAAAATGCGGTTAATGGCTATGTTTTTGGAGTGGAGAATGAAAGGTGTCCCTGACGTGGGTCAGCTTTTCAGGGTTCGCCTAAGGTTACATAGTGGCTGGGCTGTTGCCTTTATCTTGATAGCGGCCATGGTGGTAACCCAGTTCCCCGAGGCTTATCCCTTATGGCTGAGGGTAGTCCTTGGGGTTGCTGCCGTCTTGCTCTTTTTCGCTGCGGTGGGCGTCCGTGAGGTTATCCTCAACTTTTTGGCGCTTAGCCGGGGTATGCCGGATAAAAGGGTTACTCTATTTGTCTTTGGGGGGGTGTCTCAGAGAGCCAGGGAGGAAACCTCCATTGTTCTTGAGCTGCTGTTGGCTATGTCTGGACTTCTATGTAACCTGATAATAGTGGGAATACTTTACGCAGTTTATTCTATGCTGGTAAACAGCGGCAGCGCTATGGTTAGCGGCCTCATCCTGTGGTCAGCCTTTCTCTATTTTATGCTGTCTTTGTTCCACTTTATCCCCGTTTTTCCCCTTGACGGAGGCAGGTTGCTGCGGGCGCTGCTATGGCGGGCGACCGGTAATTATAACGGGGCGACAAATGTTACCAGCTGGGCGGGGCAGGGGGTTGGCTTATTCCTTATTGCTGGTGGCATTCTGGTGCTGGCCTTAACAAGTCAATGGTTTAACGGGTTGGTGCTGATATTGATGGGGTGGGTCCTGCACACCGCAGCAATGCAGAGCCGCCGTCCCGTGGTATTGCGCAGGGCTCTTCGCGGTATTAAGGCTCGGGATGTGATGGCGTGGGATTGTCCGCTTGTCAGCCAGCAGCTCAACCTTGGTCGGCTGGTTCGCAATTACATACAGGCTACCGGGCAGCGTTACTTTGTTGTCGCTCGTGGGGCTAGGCTGCAGGGGGTTGTGAGCGTGCCTAGTATAAAGAAGGTGCCCAAGAAGCGCTGGCGCACCACCACTGTCGCTAAAGTTATGACGCCGGCTGGCGAGCTTATGGTGGCTCAGGCGGAACAGCCGGCAGCACGCCTCCTTGAGCAAATGAATGAGTGGCAGCTTAACTATATGCCCGTGCTGGAAGAGGATAGGGTGGTTGGCATTGTGGTGCGGGATAGTCTAATGCGCCTGGTAAAGACCCAGCTTGAGCTTGGGAGGTAATCAAGCCTGGGTTAATGGTAGCTGTTTTACTCCGCTTGGCTAGTGGGGGTGACTCCTGGTAGTGCCTGCCCCGGGGTTTCGTCAATAACCTTCCGATATCGGCTTTCTATGGAGTAGACCCTCCATCCGGCTTTGAACCAGCGGAAGGGGCTTTCTGCCTCTGAGTATATTCTTAACCTGAGGTCGCGGTGGTTACTGCTTAACCATGACACGCGCTTGATGTTGGTCAGCGGCGTCCCGGTGATTATTTCAACTTCATAATGGGCACGCTCATTCTCCGCTGGCAGCATTCCGCGGTAATAGATGCTCCACTCCACCTCAACCTGATTTCTTGGTGCTGCCCTCGTTTTTATGTAGAGCCGGCAATCATCAAGGATGTAATCACTCGCCCAGTGCGCTTCCTTAACGCTGGCTAGAGAGGGGAAATGGCTCACCTGGCTAATCTGGTAACTGCTCCGCATGCTCTTGGGAGGGCATTCTCCAACCACATCCTCCCACTCCTGCCAGCCGGTATAGGACTCGTTAAAGTGCTGCACACTACCGCTACTGGCGGGGACTTCACTGGCAACATCCTCCCAGGATTCTGTCCCCGGTAGCCAGCCAGCCTTATGCTCAAAGCTGCCGCTTCTGGCAAGAACGGAGCATTCTATGTACCCGCCAAAGAGATAGTTAAGGATTTGCTCGGCCATAAACCAGGCTACCTCATCCTGGTCGGTAAAATCATTATGGGAATGCTCTCCATAGTAGACCACGTCAGCCCCAAAAGAGTGTTGAGCCGAGAGTGGTATGATGTTGTCGTCCATGTTTCTGGGCATAGCGTCAAACCCGCCAACGTTAAACTGCTGACTGAGCGGTGCCGATTCACCTGATATAAAAGCCAGCCAGTGGCTAATCGTGGCTACTATTCTGCCATCCTGAGAGCTATCATAGTAGACTACAGAGTTAGAAACCCCGCTGTCGGAAAGCAGCCATAGGGCTCGATAATAATCAACTGCTGAGCCGCCACCGGAAACATAATACCGTTCCATGCTCTTAATCGGGCTATTGATGGTTACCACCAGTGGCACCTTGTCGAGCAGATTGCCTACATTATTGGCTACGGTGTAGAGGGCTGCCTTACCTCCCATGCTGTGCCCGATTAAGATTAGGTTTCTCTTATCAGGCAGGTACTTGTCTATGCTATAAGCGATGTTATTAGCCCAGCTCTCAATATTTACATCGTTGGGGTAGCATCTTAGTAATGTATCAACCTCAATCTTAGTCCCGGGGTTGGCTTGTTCATATTCGAGAATATGTTCCGGTAGCTGCTCCATAATGCAGTCAGACAGAAGCTGCATGGAACAGGAATTGCCGCCAGCACCGTGAAGGAAAACGAAATTCAGCTCCTTAACCTGAGTTAGCTCCCCTGAGGCTGACCTTGCCGGACTACCGAAGCTTAGTTGAAGGCAAAGTGCGATGATTATTAATAATGCTAACCGTTTCATAGCTAAGAGCCTATTGACAACTTCTGGTAATAGTAAATAATAGTAATATATTCGGCGCCATAGCGACAGGCAACTCATTTATAGCACGGGTTTGAGACAATTGCAAGAAAACTTTAAAGGAGGTAAGCGATGGGACGAAAGCAAGAAAAGGCAGAGCAGAGAAGGCGGTACAAGGAAACGTTTAAGAAGGTTAAACACGGTCATGGCGGGCGCCCGGTAAAGAAAAAGGAAGAGGCTGCCCTGGGCAAATAGGGCACGCCACGCCAAAAAGTTAGAAAGGGGAATTACCGAAGGTGCAAACAAAATACGGGAAATATATTATCACCGGGGCAAAGGCTGACCTCAAGCTCCCTTTGTTCCGGCAGGACGCTGCCGAGGTAGCCGCCGGTAATCACACCCGTTTGATATATCTGGATGAGGATGTCATAAAGGGCGCCTTCTACGTAGAGTGTGTCTGGTACTGGAAGGGGTCTGAGCAGCCCATAGTAGGCGCTCATACCCACCCTTTTGACGAAGTGATAGCATTTTTTGGCACTAATCCGGAGGACCCGCAGGACCTGTGCGGGGAGGTTGAATTGTGGCTGGGGGATGAAAAACATATACTGACCAAGAGTTGTCTGGTCTTTGTGCCAAAGGGGATGAAGCACTGCCCGTTGATTATCAAGAGGGTAGACAGGCCCATTTTTCATTTTACCACCGGACCCGGGGGCAAGTACGCTTAAAGCTGGGGAGTTCTGGGTACCGTCCCCGGTCAATACCGGAAAGGAGGAGGCAAAATGACTTACCAGGCAAAGGACTACAGTAATCTTATCGGGATGGAGGGCTTCAGCCGGACCTTACTCCAAAATCACTTTACTCTCTACCAGGGCTACGTGACCAATACTAACAAGCTGTGGGAGCTGCTGACGGCTATGCTGAAGGAAGGAAGGGCGAGCACCCCGGAATACTCTGAGCTTAAACGCCGCTTTGGCTTTGAGTTCAACGGCATGAGGCTGCATGAATACTACTTTGAGAACCTGGGGGGGAAAGCACCACTGGATAAATCGGGGAAGTTAGCCGAGAAGGTAGCTGGTGCCTATGGCAGCTATGACGGCTGGGAGAAGGACTTCAGGGCTACCGGGGCGATACGCGGCATCGGCTGGGCGATACTCTACCAGGATAATGTGAACGGCTGGCTGTTTAACCAGTGGATTAATGAGCACGAGGTTGGTCATCCTGCCGGCTGCCGCCCCATTCTGGTAATGGATGTCTTTGAGCATGCCTTCATGATTGATTACGGGCTGAAGCGAAGTGAATACATCGCCGCCTTTTTCAAGAACATAAACTGGAATGTGGCAGAAGGTCGCTTGCAGTAAAGCCTTCTACTAAGGTAGGAGACAGGTCGAATGAGCAGCTTGGTTGAAGTCAGTAAGACCACTGGACTTAAAGACGGAAGCATGCAGGAAGTCTCAGCTAACTATCCGGGGCCTGCTGTGTCTGGTCCCCACCCCGTACCCGCCCCCAGATTGCCACTGCTCTAGCCAGAGAATCAATGTCAGTCGTAGCCTCGGGACCCTTATAAAAGCAAAGCTTCATGCAGTTATTTAATACCAGAGCTCCCACGCCTTCGATACCGGAGCGAACAGCCGCCAGTTGCATCACTATGCTCACACAATCGCGGTCTTCATTAATCATTTTCTGGATACCACGGATTTGCCCCTCTATCCTTCTCAGGCGTTTCAACAATACGTCCTGAGATATTTCTTCTTCCTCAACCATTATGCCCCCCTTAAAATTCGCTTGGATTTGATATACCATACCCCGTAGGGTATAATCAGCCCAGCACCGCCACTGCTCCATTTTACCACATTCCGTATATGTCGGGGCTAACCTTGCGTATAAGGAGGTAACCGTGGAAGAATTTGAGCCGAAAATAGTCGGCTTCTTTTGTAACTGGTGTTCCTATAGCGGCGCTGACCTTGCCGGCACAGCGCGAATCAAATACCCACCTAATGTGAGGATTATCAGGATAATGTGTTCCGGTAGAGTGGACGAAAGGCTGATAGCCAAAGCCTTCACCGCCGGTGCTGATGGCGTTCTGGTCTGCGGCTGCCACCCCGGCGACTGTCACTATCAAAAAGGTAACCTGAATGCCAGGAGGAGAGTTGCCGGCTTAAAGCCCTTCCTTGAGGCTACAGGTATTGGTGGCGAGAGGCTGAGGCTGGAGTGGATTTCGGCATCAGAAGGGCCCAAGGTAGCGGAGACGGTTAAGAGCTTTACCCAGACCATAAAAGAGCTTGGCCCCAGTCCGCTTAGAAGGAGGCAAAATGAGCATTGAGTGTGTATCCACTATATGTCCCTATTGCAGTTGCGGCTGCGGCATCAACCTGGTAGTTAAGGACGGCAGGATAATCGGGCAGGAGCCCTGGAAGGAGCACCCCATAAACGAGGGGGCAAACTGCCCCAAGGGTAAGAATGCCTATGAGTTCCTCTATAGTGAAGACAGGCTGAAGACGCCGCTGGTGAGAAAAAACGGTACTCTTAAAGAGGCCTCCTGGGATGAAGCCCTCGATTTTATCTCTTCCAAACTAAAGGAAGCCACCCCAGAGAACTTTGGCTTTATCGCCTCATGCCGGAACAGTAATGAAGATGCCTATGTAATGCAAAAGTTTACGCGAGTGGTAATGGGCACCAATAACGTAGAATACTGCGGTAGATTATGCCACTCTCCGGCAGCGGCTGCCCTGATTCCTGCGATGGGCTCAGGAGCAATGCAGACTTCACAGCAGGAGCTTGAACTCGCTGATTGCTTTTTCCTTGCCGGGGTTAATATCATGGAAACCTTCCCCATGATAGCGCGCAGGGTACTCAGGGCAAAAGCCAAAGGGGCTAAGGTTATCTATACCGACCCCAGGAAGACTACTACGGCGAGGCACCTAGCCGATATCCACCTGCAACTCAGGTCGGGGACAGATACTGCTTTGATAAACGCTATGATGAGCGTTATCCTGGCGGAGAAGTTAGAGGACAAGGAGTTTATCGCCTCAAGGACGGCTGGTCTTGACGAGCTGCGCAAATTTCTGGCCAAGATAGACCTGAAAGAGGCGGCAGAGATAACCGGCGTGCCTGTGGAAAAAATCAGGGAGGCAGCTATCACTTATGCTAAGGCAGAGAGGGGTTGCATTCTTTATGACCAGGGTATGTCTCAGCACTATGTTGGCACCGATAACGTCCGGAATCACGCCAACCTAGCCCTTCTCTGCGGGCATGCTGGTAAGCCGGGGAGCGGGATAAATTCAATGAGAGGACAGATAAACGGCGAGGGCAGCGGAGATATGGGCTGCCTGTGTGTTTTCTACCCCGGGTTTAAGCGTGTCAGCGAGGAGTCGGCGAAGTCCTTTGAGGAGGCTTGGGGGGTGAGTAACCTGCCGACGAAACCCGGGATTACCTATATAGACATGCTTTATAATTGCCCTTACCTCTATGTGGTGGGGGGAGATCCGGCGATGGTCGTTCCTGATACTAATAATGTGAAAAGGGCATTAGGAAAGGCTGCTTTGCTGGTGGTTCAGGACATATTCCTTACCGAAATAGGCAAGCTTGCCCATGTGGTGCTGCCAGCCGCTACCTGGGTAGAGAGAGAGGCTACCCATACCTGGATAGATAGGCGGGTGCAGAAGATAAACAAGGTCGTTGACCCTCCCGGTGAGGCCAAGCCGGACTGGCAGATTATATGCCAGCTGGCGGAGAAAATGGGCTTTAAGGATAAGTTTAACTTCTCCTCGGCTGGTGAGATATTTGAGGAGATAAGAAGCTGTATTCCCCCGTATAAAGGGGTAAACTATGAACGGCTGAGCAAGACGGTAGGAGGTATTCACTGGCCCTGCCCCTCGGAAGACCACCCCGGAACGCCCACCATGTTCCTGCAAAAATTTAATACCCCTGACGGCTTGGGGCACTTCCAGGCAGTTGAGTATAAACCTCCGGCAGAGGTACCAGATGAAGAATATCCCTATTTTCTAACTACCGGCAGGAGCATATTCCATTATCATACCGGGGCAATGACGCGCCGGACGCCAAAGCTGATTAACGAAGTTCCTCGGGGCTTTGTTGAGGTTAATCCGGAGGATGCTGACAAGGCGGGGGTCAAAGACAGGGACATAGTCACCTTGGAGACAAGGCGAGGTAGCATAGAAGCTCAAGCCAAGGTAACCGATGATGTGCCGCCGGGGCTGCTCTTTGTTCCCCTCCACTTCGCCAATTCCTGCGCCAATGTGCTGACCATCTCAGCCTTAGACCCCAGCGCTAAGTGCGCCGAGACCAAGGTATGTGCCGTTAAGATGGAGGTGAAATCATGAAGGGAGATATGTATATCGCCCGCTCCGCAGATAAGGAAATAGTGGAAAAAGCTGAGTGCGGTGGTGCCGTTACCGCCCTGCTCAAATTTGCCCTGGAGGGCAAAAAGGTGGATGCTGTGGTGGGGGTAAAGGCAAGAGACGGCAACAGGTACGACGGCATACCCGCTCTCATTACTGACCCAAAGGAGCTAGCGGAGACCAGTGGCTCGCTGCACTGCGCCTCGCCCAACATTGCCCGCTTCCTGAAAGAATACCTGGAGGGCGCATCCAGTATGAAGATAGCTGTTGTCACCAAGCCCTGTGATGCTAAAGCCATTATCGAGCTTGCCAAGAGAAACCAGATTAACCTGGATAACCTGATTATCATCGGGCTTAACTGCACCGGTACCCTGCCCCCGGCGAAAGCCAAGAAGATATTCCGGGAGGAATTTGAGGTAGAGCCTTCTGATGTTGCCAGTGAGGATATTGAAGATAATGAGTTGATAATCAGGCTTAAGGATGGGAAAGAGAAGAAGAAAAGCCTGGCTGAACTGGAGGAGAAGGGATACGGTCGGCGCGAGAACTGCCGCCGCTGCGAGACCAATATTCCGGTTATGGCTGACATAGCCTGCGGCAAGTGGGGGACTAAAGACAAAGATTCGACCTTTATTGAGCTCTGTTCCGAGAAGGGGTCTGACTTTGTCGAGGCGGCAATTGAGGCTGGTTATATCAATGTGGAAAAACCAGGCGCCGATGCCATAGAGACCAGAAAGAAAAAGGACGAGGCAGCCATAAAGCTAGCCCAGCAGTGGCAGGAGAAGGACTTTGCCGCCCTGGAAGAAATGAGCAGTGATGAAAGGTTCAGCTACTGGCTTGAGCAATTTAGCCACTGCATCAAGTGCTACGGCTGCCGGGATGCCTGCCCCATCTGCTACTGCACTGACTGCATTCTGGAGGCAGACCGGGGCTTTATACCTCCAGGAGAAGTCCCGCCCCATATGCTGTTCCCTATGGTGAGGATTACCCATGTTATGGATTCCTGCGTCAATTGCGGGCAGTGCCAGGATGCCTGCGCCATGGAACTCCCCATTTCCCGCTTAATATTTCTCCTGAGTAAGAAAATCGGTGCCATTTTCAAGCACGAGCCAGGGATGGATGTGACTGAGCTTCCACCCTTGAGAACGATTACTGACCAGGAATTGACTAACGAAGGTGTTGAAGTTGCCCTTTAGCTATACGTGTAGATAACCGTTCAGACCATCGGAGGGCAAATTAGCAAGCAGGCAAACAAGGGTTAGTTGGTACTTGACTGGAGATGTTAGTTTATGGCTAAGGAAGAGGTGATGTGCCCCTTCACCGGGAAATTATGCCGGGAATGCGCCCTTTACCGCGGCAGACACTACTACCTGTGTTTCAGTAAGAAATATCGGGGGCATATCGAGAAGCCAGGGGAAGCAACCGGGGTTAGTAACCCTGGCACTTCCGGAGCGAAACCCGGTAAACAAGGCGAGATACCCTCCAGACCGTATCCTAGCGCCATTGACCCGTTTAAGAGGCCCCTGGAAGACATCAAGTAGTAGATTGCTGATTTAAAAGGAGTAAGGCCGTTAGCACCAAGGAGAAAATAAGAAAAATTTATGAAGCTCTGCCCAAGATGAATTGCGGGCTTTGCGGATTTGAGAGTTGCGGGAAGTTTGCCAGGGCAGTCGCCGAGGGAAGGGCTTCGCCCTTCGGTTGCAAGCAGAACCCATGGGCAGGTTACGCCATAGGTGAAATTGGGGGGTTGCAGCCTGCTTCCTTCTCTAGGCCAGGGACTGGTGTTTCGTCGGAGGCGCTGGGACAGGAGATACAGAGGCTATCCAGGCACGTGGATGATATACTGGTTAGGATTGAAAAACTGAAAGCAGGGGGGTAACAGGGTAAGCAAATGAGGGTTTGCATCATCGGTACCGGCGATGCTGGCGCCACGGCAGCAAACCAGGTCCGCCGCCTGGATGGCGAGGCGCAGATTGACGCCTTCAGTCGTAGAGCCGAGCTCGGCGTCCCGCCGTGCGAGATACCCCTGGTCATTGGCAAGGATGTTGCCAGCTGGGACGAGCTGGTTCGCGGCTTCCGCCGCAGAACGTTCTGGGAGAAGAGAAATATAGGCGTACATCTGAACACTGAGGTCACTGACATTGTTAAGCAGGAAAAATATCTTATTGCCGGGGGCGAGCGCTATAGCTACGACAAGCTGGTCTTAGCCCTGGGCGCTACCCCGTCCATTCCCCCCTTCCCCGGACTTGATGGCAATAACGAGTTCACCTTGAGCACCGACATAGCTGACGGCATAGCCCTGGAGAATATCATCTCCAGGGGCACCGAAGCGGCTATTGTCGGTGGTGGTTTCATCGGGCTGGAAGTAGCCGCCGCCCTGAGAGCCAGGGGCTATAGCAAGGTATACCTGTTGGTCAGGCGGGCTATCCTGCGGGCATATCTGGATGAGGATATGGCAGAAAGGGTAGAAAGCGTGGTCAGGGAGAACGGGGTGGAGGTAATCATGCCTGCCGATATAAAGAGCATAACCAGCGACAAAGCAAAGAAGCAGGTAACCCTCTCCGAGGGGGAGCTGGAAGTAGATTTCATCTTCTTTGGCACGGGGTCTGAGCCCAATGCAGGCTTGGCTCGGAAGGCAGGGCTGGGGATAGGTGAGACGGGGGCGATAGCGGTGAACCAATATCTACAGACCAGCGACCCCGACATCTATGCCATAGGTGATTGCATGGAGAACTGGGATATCATTACCGGCTCTAAGAGGCAACATCAACTTGCCAGCAGCGCCATCCGAACCGGGTATATAGCCGGTAGAAATGTAGCCCTGGGTAACGTCCTTGCTTACGAGGGTACGGTGATGCCTTTTATTACCAAAATATTCGGTCATCAGATAGGGGCGGTAGGCCTTACTGAGAGAGAGGCAAGGGAGAAGGGGCTAGACGCTGTCTCGGTCACCGTGGACACACCCCGCCTTCGGGATAGGTTTAACGGGAGGCCTGCCCGTTATAAGCTCATCGCCGACGGCAAGACCAAGACGCTAATCGGGGCGCAAATAGTCTCGGAGGAAATTGTGGCGGGCACAGTTGATAAGCTGGCGGTAGCTATTGCCAGCAGAATGCCGCTCGTTAAACTGGTGCAGATTGATAGCTGCTACTCGCCCCATGTCCAGGAAGACCAGCTGGCGGTGCCAATTCACCGTTTGATAGATAAGCAATTTTAAAAGAGTCTGCCTTTATACCCTAAACCGCAAATGCTGGTGAGGCACATAATCACACCTAACTAATCTCCTCCGGGTGAGTTAGGTGAAAACCACAACTAGCAATTAGATTGTGGCCAGTGATGGCGCTAGAATCATCTGAAGCCAGAAACACAACACAAGCCGCTATTTCAGATGGCTCGGCTATTCTCTTCAGGGAATTCTTATCCGCGATTTTACCCATCATCTCCTCGTAGGAGATACCTAGATTTTTAGCCATACCCCCCATCGCACCCTCAAATCCTTCAGTGCGGGTAGCGCCGGGGCTTATGCAGTTTACCCGTATACTATGTTTTCCTGCTTCAATAGCAAGTACCTCGGTAAAGCCAACGATGCCCCATTTGGAAACACAATATGGACTCTCTGCTGGATGCCCAGATACCCCGGCTATACTGCTAATACTGATGATACTACCCCTCCTGCGAGGAATCATATATTTAAGTACCTCTCTACAACAAAGCATGGTCCCGGTTAAATTTGCTGCTAGCGTATTATGCCAGTTATCCAGATTCATGTCGGCTACATCAGCATTATTATTGGGTACGGCGGCGGCATTATTTACTAATATATCAATCTGGCCAAACTCGTCAATGGTTTGAGCTACCATTCGCTTTACCTGCTCGTGGTCGGAAATATCGGTCTGTATCGCTTTTGTCTTACCGCCTTTAGCTTTGATGCCTTTAGCTACCTCTTCCAATCTAGAGAGGTTACGGGCTGTTACTACCACTGCAGCTCCTTCATTAGCAAAGGCAAGGCTAATAGCTCTTCCTATACCTGTCCCACCACCAGTAATAATAGCTACTTTATTTTTTAGTTTCACGACTTCTATCCTCCTAAATTAATCCTCTTCAGACTCCGAATTACACCAACGCCTGTTATAGTTAATAGCTACGCAGCGTTTATATGTTCTGGGATTAAGGCGCCACCGTCGGTGGGGGAGGACCAGGCGGCTCAAGGCGTGCTCTCCACTGCAGGTGGCTAAATTTCCAGCTTCCATTCACTTTTACATATTCAGCATCATATATTCCCTGTATCCAGTATCGTGACTGCCAGGTTCGATGGTCGGCATACATCATATACATCAGCCAGTTGCCCTTTGCCTTATCCCCATCAACAGTGATAAGAGGATGAATAACAAAGATGCCTTCCTTCCCGATATGAATCTGGGAAAGCATCTCTTTAAAGAATCTGGCAATCTTCGCCTTACCCTTAATCAGTCCACCAAACTGAACATCTATGGAACTATCTTCGGCGAAGCAATCAATCACATCATCCCATTTAATATAGGTAAGGGCATTAACGTAGCGGATTTGTAGCTGCTTAATCTGCTCAATATCCTCATAAACCCGGAGCCTTTTTTCCGTTTCCTGTAGCCTGTTTTCCATTTCCTCTAGTGTCATAATAAATATCCTTTCTTGCGCCACCTCTTGAGCCATATGGCTCATTATAACAGAAGAATAGGCCTACAGCTACGAGGGTAATAGGCTTTAAAAATGAGTTGAGGTTGGCAGCAGGCCACCTTATGGCTTTCGCAAGGTTGCTGTCCGCTTGATACCTCTGGTGGAGCCGAGGGGATTCGAACCCCTTACCTCCTGAATGCAAATCAGGCGTTCTCCCAACTGAACTACGGCCCCAAGTCATAGATATTATAGCAACAAGGGGTCTCCTTCGCAATTTGCCGAATATAGCCGATGTGGTAGAATGGGGGGAAGAGACGCTTGGTCGGGGGTAGAAGAAATGGCTTTACTTAAGATAAGCATTGTTCCGGTGGGTACTGGAGCCACTTCAATCAGCAAATATATAGCTCGGGCGGTGGAGGTGCTGGAGGGGGAGAAAGACGTAGAGTATGAGCTAACGGCGATGGGGACAGTTATTGAGGGCGATTTAGACCGCCTCCTTACCTTAGCCCGCAGGATGCATGAGGCGGTCTTTGATACTGAAACAAGAAGGGCGGTAACAGTGATTGAGATTGATGACCGGCGGGATAAGCCCGCCACCATCAGCGGCAAGGTGGAATCGGTGGAGAAACAGCTGGGGCGTAAGGCTTAAGCGGTGACTATAGCTCATATCATTATCCTCCTGGCAACCGGTGTCGTTGCCGGTTTCTCTAGCGGTTTTCTTGGTATTGGTGGTGCCTTCATTATGACCCCCGTGCAGTACATAGTATTCACCGGAATGGGCATCCCTGAAGAGATAGCAATCAGGCTGGCCTTCGGCACCAGTCTGCTGGTTGTCTTACCCACCGCCGCCAGCGGAGCCTGGAGGCATAATAGAATGGGGGTGGTGCGGTGGAAAGCAGCCCTGGTTATAGGTGGCTGCGGTCTGGTCTGCGCCTTTGGCGGTGCTACCCTGGCGGCACACCTGCCCGGGGTGGGGCTAAGAATAGCCTTCGGCGCCTTTATCCTTGCCAGCGCTATCAGGATGCTCACTGCCAGAGAGCCTCATGCCGAGGCGAAACCGAGGGATAACCCCTGGCTGTGGGCGGCTTGGGCGGTTCCTGCGGGTTTTATAAGCGGCGTCTTTGGCGTTGGTGGCGGCATAATGATGGTCCTGGTGATGGTGCTGGCGCTTAGGTTCAGGATGCATGCCGCCATAGCTACATCTTTAGCGGCAATGATGTTTATCAGCACCGGCGGTATTATCGGTTATATAATAAATGGCCTTGGTGTTCCCGACCTGCCCCCCTATTCCATCGGCTATGTTAATCTGCCGGCATGGTTTCTGCTTGCGGTTACCAGTGTTGGCATGGCGCAGCTGGGCACGATAACCGCCCATAAGCTGCCCGCCAGACAGCTGGGTTATGTCTTTGTTGCCTTATTGTTCTACATGGGGCTAAAGATGGTGGGCGTCTTTGACTGGCTGGGTTTGCCGCTGTGAGCAGGCTACTTTTTGGCTGGTTTTATGGGCAGGGCTAAGCCAGCAACCATGAGGTAGACCTCATCCGCCGCCCCTGCCAGCATCTGGTTGGCTTGAGCCAGCAGGTCGCGGTATAACCTCCCCAGCCTGCTGGCTGGCACCACCCCCAGCCCAACCTCATTGGTAACAATAATAAAGCTGGCATCAACCTGCTTAATGCACTCAATTAGCTCGTCTATTTCAGCAATAAGACTTTTCTCAATGAGGGGGACGTCAGTCGGCTCACCCTGCTCGCTATACTGGCTGAAGATATTGTTAGCCAGAAGGGTGATGCAGTCAACAATCACCACCTTAGCCCCGCCGAGCTTTTCAAGAATATTTTTACCCACGTCGGTGGTGACCTCAAGGGTGCTCCAGGCGGGCGGTCTTTGCCTGCGGTGCTGGTCAATGCGCTTGAGCATCTCCTCGTCGCCGGCTACGGCAGTAGCCACAAAGAGCACCGGCTCACCCAGCCTGAGGGCAAGCTCCTGGGCAAAGTGGCTCTTGCCGCTACCGGCACCGCCAATTAGCAGAATATTTATTGACCTCACCCCCTTATCACCAGAAGATATTTTAAGTTTTAAGCGGGCCACCCGATGTGGGCCATCAGGCAGACCAGGATGAGGACCAGGACCTCGGCTATCTCATTTATCGCCCCGTAGGTGTCACCGGTGAGCCCGCCAAACCTGCTCTTGAGATAGGAAGCCACAACCGTTACTATAATCCAGACAACAAGCATTATAACCAGCCCGGCAAGTTGTACCGGAATCACGGCTATAGCCAGGGCGATGATTGTTGCCACCAGAAATCCGAGCCGGTTAGCCTCCTCCTTGAATGCCCTTCCCAGCCCCGATGGTTTGGCGTAGGGGTAGACAAAGACAGCATAGACCATTGCCCAGCGGCTTAACACCGGCATAAGCAACAGGGTTGGCACCAGCCAGCTCTCGGGCACGCTATTCAGCGAGACATATTTCACCAGCAGGAGGCAGCAGACGCCGATTATGCCGAAGGCGCCAGCCCGGCTATCCTTCATCACCCGCCGCCTCTGCGCCACCGTCTTATGCCCGACCATGCCATCGCAGGTGTCAACGAAGCCGTCAAGGTGCAGACCGCCGCTGACTATCGCCAGGGAGACCACCAGCAGTATATTGACCAGTTCCGAGGGCAGGACAAGACCAAGCAGCCGGTTCAAGCCGACCAGTATAAGCCCGATAATAGCCCCCACGGCGGGGAAGTAAGCAATGGAGCGCCCGACTTCCCTGGGGCTAAGCTTGCCCCCGGGCAGGGGTATAATAGTTAAAAACCTTAATGCCGCTAAAAACCCCAATTATTCCTCCTTTCCCGATACCCCGGCTTCAGCGAAGGTTGACATCTCAGCCAGAATCCTGGCTGCTGCCTCAGCTAGAAATATTCCCAGCACGGCACCGGTGCCTTCACCCAGGCGCATGTTCAGATTAAGCAGCGGCTTGAGTCTTAGGTGCCTGAGCAGCACATTATGCCCCGGTTCTACCGAGAGGTGGGCGGCGATGAGAAAGTCCCGCAGTCTCGGTGCCAGCGCCGTAGCGATAAGAGCCGCCGCCCCGGAGATGAAGCCGTCAATGACTATAGGAATGCGGTGGGCGGCGGCGGCAAGCATCACCCCCACCAGCCCGCCAATCTCAAAGCCCCCCACCTTTGCCAGCACCTCTAAAGGTTGCTTAGGGTCGGGGTGGTTGACTTCCAGAGCCCGCTGGATTACCTCTATTTTATGGGCGAGCTGTTCATCGGTGAGGCCGGTGCCCCGCCCCGTAACCTCGCTTGCAGGTCTCCCCGTCATCACGGCGCAGATAGCGCTGCTTGAGGTGGTATTGGCGATGCCCATATCGCCGGTGCCCACGATATCAAAGCCCTTAGCCACCTCAGCCCCCACCAGCTCAATGCCGGTCTCTATTGCTGTTACTGCCTGTTCTTGAGTCATCGCCGGGCGTAAGAGCATGTCCTGGGTGCCGGGGGCGATCTTCCTGGATATAAGCTTGGGGTGGGGCTCAAGCTCGGTGGCTACCCCCATGTCAACGATGACGACCCTCGCCCCAACCTGGCGAGCCAGCACATTTATTCCGGCTCCACCAC
>CAYWCO010000016.1:0-15767 GCA_964456815.1 uncultured Dehalococcoidales bacterium
TCCTTAACCAGATAGTCCTCAATAAGCTGAGCGGCAAGCTCAGGGGTGATATCGCCGTAGTAAATATGGGGGCGACCCGGTTTGATAATATTAATTATCGGCTCAGCATAGCAAAACCCGATACAGCCAACCTGAATGACGCTAGCCTTAATCCTATGCCGTTTCAGCTCACGGTTGATAGCCTCGAGCACAGCCATAGCACCGGCGGCTCGGCCGCAGGTTGCCGCCCCAACGAGGATGCGAGGTTTATCGCCATGCTCCAGGGCTTCCCACTCCGATATTGCTTGACTTTGAATCTTATCAAAGGTCACTACCCCACCTCATCAAAACCGCTATTTAGTCCCACCCAGGATTTGCCCCACCTTGGTAGTGGTCATTCTCCCGTAGACATCCTTATCAACCACCATAACCGGGGCTAAGGCACATGAGCCAAAGCAAGCAATTGTTTCCAGGCTATACTCCATGTCGGCGGTAGTTTCCCCTGGCTTAATACCCAATCGCTTTTCTACCTCACGGAGGATGCGTGCCCCGCCCCGAACGTGGCAGGCAGTCCCCCGGCATACCTTAACCCTCTTCTTACCAGTGGGGGTAAATTTAAACTGGGCATAGAAGGTGCTCACTCCGTAGACAGTGCTCTCAGGCAAGCGGAGAAACCTGGCGATTTTTTGTATTACCCCTTCCGGCAGGTAGCCAAAGCTCTCCTGGGTTTCCTGGAGTATGGGAATAAGCTCGCTCTCATCTCCGCTATATCGGGACAGTATTTCATCTAGCTGTTTAGTAACATCAGCTTCCAGTGGACTCAGTACTCCCTTCCCTCAAGAATTTTACCAGCTTCCAGGTGATGTTTTCACAGAGCACAGTTACATCATAGGTGGAGAGGTAACTAGGGATGCTAGCGTCAAAGAGTATATTGCTTTGGGGAGGAAACTCCTCATCCCCCCGCCATAAGACCAGGGTTACGGGTATACGACTGAAGGCGCTAATAGCCGCCGCCACATCGCCATAATCAACCCTACGGCCGCCTAATTTCTGAGCAGCCTCTACTAGCCGCTGGGGCTCTGTGCCGAAATGCTTTATAAGAGGCTCTATTGACCTCTTAGAGAATGTTGGGAAGTAGTTAGCCCCCTCGGGAAACTCCTTAAAAGTGATGAATTTATTGGCGATGGGGGTGCCTTTTGCCTGGGTTAGATAGTGAAGAATCAGAACCTTGTCCTTTGTCGGTATTTCCGCCCCACCATCCACCAGCGAAACCTCAATATGGGGGAAGGTTATCTGGTAGGACTGGTTTAAATAATCAACGATGGCCAGCTCCTGTGAGTCTATAACCACGTATCTGGTGCCGCTTTTGCGGCACTGCTCTTCTATATCAACCTTGCCCAGCTCTTCACAGGCAAGCTTATAGGCTTGTCTATAGCCGTATTCATAATTCCTCTGGTTTGGTAGTGGTAAAGGACCAGTTTTCATCCTGCCACTCTAAAGCCCGGCAGCATCCAGAATTGCCGGCACCTTTTTCTCCCAGCCGATAGCCATAATATGCACCCCCTGGCACATATCCTTCAGTTCCTTAATCAAGTTAGCCGCAATTTCTATCCCCATCCGAGCCTTATCCTCAGCCGCCGCCATCTTCCCAATCAGTTCTTCTGGGACAAAAACCCCGGCCACATTCTTATTCATAAACCGGGCCATACCGACTGATTTCAAGGGTATTATTCCCGCCAGGACGGGGGCACCAAATCCCTCCACCCTCTTTATGAACCTGGCGAAGGCATCGGGTTCATAGACAGCCTGCGTCTGAAAGAACCTAGCCCCAGACTTAATCTTCTTCTCCATCTTTATCAGCTGGAGCTCAAAGCCAGCCCTGGTGCTTGAGCCGGGATTGACCACCGCCCCGGGGAAGAAATTTGTCTTCCCCTTAAGCTCATTGCCCACCATATCATAGCCTTCGTTTAGCTTCTTTATCACCTCAAGAAGGTGTACTGCGTCCAGGTCGTAGACCGGCTTGGCTTGAGGATGGTCGCCAAGCATGGGTAAATCGCCAGTGATAGAGAGGACGTTTTCAATGCCAAGAACATGGGCGCTCAAAAGGTCAGACTGCAGCGCCAACCTATTTCTATCCCGGCAGGTCAACTGGAATATGGGGTCAAGGCCTTTTTCTTTAAGCAAATGGCAGACCGCCAGCGAGCCCAACCTCATCACCGAGCTTTGCTGGTCGGTAACATTGGCTCCATCCAGCCGCTCCCGCAGGACCTCAGCTACCTCCCCTATCTCAGTGACATCGGTCCCTTTCAGCGGACCAACCTCCGCCGTCACCACAAACTTCCCTGCCTCAAAGAGAGACTGCAAGCTCATCTGTCTCCCCCTCTACAGTTCAAGCCAGGAATGCGAATAGAGGCTCTCACCCATAAGAATCCTGACCGTTTTGGCATACTTTGTCTCTTCCTCAGCCAAAGAGGCAAGGTCAGGTCTCTCGCCGTCCATCATCCGATGTACCAATTGAACCAGCTCCGGCCTCTTACCCCTGGCGATGGCGATTAACTCAGAATCAAAGGCGTCAACTATCGCTGAGTAAAGCCCGTACTCCATAAGAATCATCAGGCATGTCCGGTTAAGATAGGGCCTAAGGTTTTGCGGGGTGCCGTTGGAGATATTAGACAGCCCTATGGTAGATTTACAATCGGGGGCAATGTCCTTCAGCATGCCTGTAAACTCAAAGCAGGACTGCACCTGGTTTATCTCCACTGAAACCGGGGTAAGAATGGGGTCTATCCAGATATCCTCGTTGGGGATACCCGCCTCGTCAGCCTTATATAATAGGTCAGCAACAAGCACCCCCCTTTCGGCGGCATCACGGGGCATCCCCTCCATCCCCCATAGCAGCCCAATCATAGAGGCATCGTACTTCTTGACCAGGGGTAATTCCTGTTCCAGCCGCTCCGGTTGCAGGGAGATGGAGTTAATCAATGCCTTGCTCTTGCACACCTTCAGCCCCGCCTCCATAGCCACCGGATTGGTGGTATCCAGGGATAACGGCTTATCGGTAACCTCCTGCACCGTCTTAACCACCCACTCCATCAACTCATCCCCCGCCTTCCTGGCGGGACCAATGTTAAGATCAATATAATCAACCTCGGTCTCAGCCCTGGCCAGTTCCTGAATCGGCTTGGGGTTCCTTTCCCTCAGCGCCGGGCCGATGGTGTTGGACATTATATTCAAATTCTCGCCAATAAGAATCATCTTTTCTCTCCTACGGCTTCCATGTCTTAAGGTAGGCGGGGATATTAGACCCCTCCCTGGGACCAACCAGAATCTCCCAGTCAGGTAACTCCTCTTCCAGACCTCCGCTCTCAGCAGCGGCATATCCCGGAATTACCAGCTTGTGATGCTTGACCTTATCGGCAATGCCGCATTTTTTAACAAAGGGGGCAATAGTATCAGCAACGAATTTCCCTGCCGCCCAGGCAGTCACCACGGAAAGCCCCTCGGTATCCTTTACCAGAAGCCAGCTCGGAACCCGGCTGGATTCTATTTCGCCGGAGACGACAAAATAGGTGAGGGAGAAATTAGAGGTGATAAGCACCGGTGAGTCTTCCTTAGGCTCGCCAATGGGGTAGATTCCCTCGGTGGTTGCCAGTGGGCGCTGGGGGTCGGTATAGATATTCAGCCTCTCCACAAGGAGCGGGAAAAGGCTCTCTCCCTGAAAATCGGAGAGAACGATAATACCGCCGTACTTAGCTACAAAAATAGCGGCAATCACCGCCTCCTTCACCGGGTCATCGGTCATCTCGCAAGGGAAAACAATGGTGGGAAAACCGAGGGGGCGAAACTTCTTGGCCAGGGCAGCACTCCTGATGATTACCTGGTCACTAAATGCCTGGCGCAGGGTTCTTGAGCCGGAATCAATAACGATATCCTTAACCCCAGCCTCGGTTAGCTTGGTGGTTAGTTCAGCAAGCTTTTCCACGCTGGCGGCTTTCACCGCCACCGGGCAGGAGCTTCCCTTAGCCAGCTCTGCCACCTTATCCAGGTTCTCCTCGGTAGCCGCATAGACCAGCGGCTTGCGGTCAGCACAGACCTTCAGTCCCTCAGCCAGAATATCAGGGTTGGTGCTCATAAGTATGATGCCACCATCGGTATTATCCTTTACCTTACTGGCAACGGCGGCAAATTTTGCGCCGTCGCTCGAATCATCCTTTACTGCCACCAGATCACCGCTAAGGACGAGGCCTATCCTCTCATATTTAAAACTGTTGAACCTTTCCAGCCTGCTGTCAATCTCAGAATCAGCCATGCTGTCGCTGATGAGAAGGGCAAGGCCGGGGGGGTTATCAAACCTTTTTTCATGGCGAAACATGACCGTCTCGCCACCAACCTTTAATGCCCTATCGCCAACGCCAATAGTAACCGGCACGATGGGAGGAGCAGAGGCTTCACTCAGCTTGGCTTTTGCCTCATCCGAGACATAGGGGCAAGCGGAAAGGTCAGCCTTGCCCGCAGCCAGCTTCATGGCGAAGGCAAGGCAGGTCGGGTCTCCACACTCCTTACAGTTAGTCTTGGGCAGTAGCTTGAATATCTCTATTCCAGTAAGCGGCATATTTTGTTTACTCCTTCCTAACCGAGTATTGGCTCCATAGTTAAAGCAGGATGCCCCTTCTCCTGCAAAAAGGGAAGAATCTCCTCCTCGGTTACGCCAACCGTCTCATCGGCAATCATGTCCGGCAGATTAGGGATACCAGCCTCCTCAGCCCTCGCCTTAAGGCGGTCAGCAATCTCCTCCTTCAACATCTTGGGCATCCAGACCATTCTCTTTATACCACCATCGGCTAAGATGAATTTCCTCTGGCAGATATTATACTTGCCATGACCGATGAAACCCGGGGTGCTAATGCCACCGCCAACAGTGCCCGCCAGGGTAGTGAACTTCATCCCGCACGGGGTCTCCCCGGTATACTCCCGGTTCACCGTCATTACCCCGTTGCACATGGGGAGTACAGCGGCAACGCACTCACAGCAGCCGCAGGTCGTCCACGGGTCATAGACTATGCTGTACATATTATAGTGGTCCAGGTTTCCACGGGAAGCCTTATAGATGAACTCGTTTACCCCCTTCCACTGCCCCAGCTTGGCGTCAATGACCTCCCCCTTGACAACCGGCTGGTTGGGTCCGGTGGGGTTAATCTCATAAGAAGCCTTGCAGTCCATCCAGTTATAGGAACCGCAAAGCCCGGTTTTCTCCGGGGTAATGACACAAACATGGTTTGGGGCAAAGGACTGGCACAGTGTGCATGAGTAGTAGGTATCGATAGTTTCATCAGTCATCCCTTCAATTCGAGCATCTCGGGCACCATACACAGCCCTTGCCTTCTCCACTATCTCGTTTACCTTATCCTCTTCGGTATAGAGTTTTACCTGTAGCTTATCAAATATCCGACCAAAATCCTGGTGCATCTTGGCATGATAGAGAGCGCCAATGTGGTGTAGCCTGAAGCCCTTTTCAAAAGCGGCTTTAGTAATGCGCAGCCAGGCAATATCCCTCTGCCCTATATGCCATATCCCCTGAGCATAGTTTATGGAGTGGTGAATTTGCCTTTCCAGGATAGGTTCATAGTCCTCCTCCATCTCTCTTCCCGCAACCTCAACGGCTATTGCCAAAGGCAACCGTGACTCCTCAGGGACATCGGTTATCTCAGGACCGATTACCTCAACCTTGCCATCCTCCACCTCATCCATCCGCTTGGTAGTAACCCACTCCACCATTGGTGTATTGCCACCCCCGCACTCCAGGCGCCACTCTCCCTTCCTCACTCGCTCGCCCTCAAAGGCAGGGCCAAAGGCTACTGGAACCGGCACTTCAGCCACGGAAACCTTCAGCCCCCTTACCTCTACGGCTTTGGATACTATCCTGTCATGGGGGACATTGGAGACGACGTGCTCGTAGGTGCAAATGCCGGTGGGCAGAATCTCAGGTATCGGGGTATCGGCAATGGTGGGGAATCCCCAGTTGACTGCGCCGGCGGCATTAGCATACCACTCATCGGTAACATAGCCCAGGGGCAGAACGAAGGCAAAGACGCGGTCCTTGTTATAGATAAGCATCCTTCGGTAATCACCGGGCTCAATACCGCCAAAGGACATAGCCGCCCTGTTGGCGAAGCCCATAGCGAAGGCGGCAGCGCTAATATCAGGACCAAAGGAGACCAGGCGGGTGGGCCAGCCAATCTGTACCCCCGCCTCCACCAGCTGCTCGGCGAACCTCTTCCCGTTATAATCGGCGCACATAAAGACATACTGGTTGACCTTCTGAAGCTCGCGGGCAATGTCCACTGCTATCTCATTGGTCGGGGCAGCACCGGCAATCGCGGCAAAACCGGGGGCGGTGCCATCAACAAATTCAATCCCCCTCTTTCTCAGAATAACATCATCGGCAGCGCCCAGCCAGATATTACTATCAGTTGGCTCTTCCTGCTTGGTGTAAAAATCGGGCGTTTCCAGGTATCTTATGGCTTCTATTATCTCCTCGGCGAAGAGGGTTGCCATACCGGCATCAAGGGCCGGTGCTAGATAAGGCAAGGGGCAATTTTCCCTCACCGGGGGTGGGAGGAGGGATTTACACCTTTTAAGTACCTGCTCCATGTCACCCAGCTTCTCCACCTTGGTTCCCAGGATCCCATAAATCACGGGGAGATAATAGGCGGTATTGGGGAAGCCTACCGGTTCATTTGCTCCCCACTTGTCCATCGCCTCCTGCCACTTCTTCTCCGCCCGCTCTACAATCTTGTAAGCTCCTCTGATTGCTGCTGAAGCAATAATCTTTGACATCTTAGCCTCCGATCCCTTCTTATAAATGCTTAGACGGCGTCAAGCTCCCGTCTCATCTCCATATCATAGAGTATTCGCTCCCTAGCCTTATCAATGCCCAGAGCCTGGCGCTTCTTGTCAATGTGGGCAATC
Organism: uncultured Dehalococcoidales bacterium; assembly: GCA_964456815.1. GTDB lineage: Bacteria > Chloroflexota > Dehalococcoidia > Dehalococcoidales > BS750m-G39 > CAVTZP01. The sequence continues at coordinate 6,949 of CAYWCO010000016.1, forward strand.
ATAAGCTGGGCGGCTTTAATCGGATCAGGCTCAAAAGCCCACATCCCGCCGTATATGTCCTCAAAGTCCTTAAAGAGGAAGTCGGTCACCTCTTTGCTGCCGGTGGTGGGCCAGGTAACGCCGAAGACGGTGAACACACCGGAGCCAACAAAGTACTGACCGATGGAGATTGCCTTCTCGCTCATCCACTCCGGTGCCGCCCCGGCGACGGGCAGATCGCTGATGTCATCGCCCAAGCCGCCGTCCTTAACCATGGCGGTGGCTGCCATCAGTATCCGGCTGTTATCAACACAGGAACCCATGTGCAGTACCGGCGGTATGCCTACGGTTTCACAAACCTCGGCCAGTCCTTTACCAGCAAACTCCTTGGCAGCTTCAGGAACCATTAGACCGGCTTCGGCACAGGCGATGGCATTACAGCCGGTGGTAATCACCAGGACATCATTCTTTATTAGCTCCTTAACCATAGTAACATGGGGCTCATTGTGCTTGACCCGGGCGTTATTGCAGCCGACAACCCCGGCCACCCCCCTTATCCTACCATTGATAATATTGTCGTTTAACGGCCGGTAGGAAGCGCGAAATAGACCACCCAGCAGGTAGTTGATGGTCTCATGGCTGAAACCAGCAATTTGGTCAGTTTGCTGGTCAGGGATATAAATATTCCCCTTCCGATTGGGGAAGTTCTCAATGGCGGTCTTGACTATTTCCCGCGCTGACTTCAAGGCGTCGTGCTCATCAAACTCAATATGCATAGCACCCGTGATTTTAGCCTTGGGTGAAGTGGTGATAATCTTGGTATGGTAGCACTCAGCCACAGTTTGTATGGATTGCATAATGCACTGTACATCCACCACCATGGCATCCACCGCCCCGGTGACTATGGCTAGCTCCTGCTGCAGGAAATTCCCGGCGATAGGCACTCCGTGCCGCATCAGTATCTCATTGGCAGTGCAGCACATGCCTGACAGGTTTATTCCCTTAGCCCCCTTGGATTTAGCCAGTTCTATCATCTCTGGCTCCTGAGCCACGGCGACAATCATCTCAGAAAGCAAGGGCTCGTGACCATGAATGACGAGGTTTACCTGGTCTTCCTCGAGTACGCCCAGATTTACCCTGCCCATGACCGGTGCCGGGGTGCCAAACAGTATGTCCTGAAGCTCGGTGGCAATCATACTGCCTCCCCAGCCATCACCTATTGATGCCCTGACCCCCTGTTTGAGCAGGCTTTTATAATCCTGGTCAACCCCAATGTGAGTCCGGTGCATTATCTCCACAATCTCTCTATCTATGCCCCGTGGGGCAACCCCCTCCCGCCGCCACAACTCCTGGCGCTTTAAGGGTGCCCTCCTTAAGGTTATAAGCTCACCTTCCTGCTTGCCAAACTCGGCTAGAGCTATCTCACCAATATCAATGGCTATTTCCTGATTACTGCGGTCACCGATTTCAACACCCAAATCCAGGGCTACCTGCAGTAATTTCTGCTCATCCTTTATCTCATATCCCGGAGCCTCTCCCTTGGCTACAGCCAAGAAGAGCTCAGCCACCCCCCGACCATGGTCGGAATGAGCAGCTGCCCCACCAGCCACCATTCTGATAAAATTACGAGCGGCAATCGTCTCAGCGGTAGCCCCGCAGATGCCCCTTCTTTTCTGCTTCTCCTCCGGGGTTTCCTCTCTCCCTTTGGGCAATGGCACCCGGCACGGTCCCATACCACAGTGCTTGCAGCAACTACCTACTGCACCTATAGGACAGGGCTTCATTGCTTCAGCTCTGTCAAAGGCGGTGTTAACCCCGTCTTTAGCCGCCTTTTCTATCAGCTCAATACTGGCTTGGTCAATGCTCTTGGTTTCTTTTTCTTCTGCCATTATCTTCTCCCCTTTCTAACTTCTTAGGAAGTACTCAACTCGGCTATCATCTCCCGAACCAGCTTTATTGCCTCGGGATGCCTCATAACGAGCACATCTCCCCCCGCCAGAAGCAAGACCATGGCTGACATTGCCTCCAGTAAGATACCCCGCTTCCTGGCATCCCCCATATTAAGCTCGCCATCGGCAAGGTGTACCTCCTTGGTCTTCCACGCCTCTTTAGATATATTGCAAATAAGCGGGAACTGCAGCTTATCATCCTGCTGGGTCAGCCCGGCCATCCTCATTCTCTCCATTACTGAGTAGCAATACTCAATGCCGTAGCCGATACAGCTGACAGTAGGGTCCATTATAATCAGCTCATCGGGGACACCGAGGTTGCCCAGGAGGATATTAAGCTGCTTGGCCAGGTTTATGTCTATAGGCGTTGACGCCACTACCGTTTGATGATACCCGATAGCAGCAGCACCAATTTTCTTATGGTCTCCTTCCTCAAGTGGCCCGATAATCAGGTCTCTGCCCTGACAGACCTCGGACACCTTTCTCAAAACCTCAGTATCTTTATCATGATTAGCCGTTCCCCAGACGATTAGGGGAACATTAACAGCATCAGCCACCTTCTTGACCACCTCGGCAGCCTCATCCGCCCCCCGGTCAAGCCCATTGGGGTCGGTGCTCAGCAGTTGCAGGCAAATCATCTCCGCCCCGTAATCGCTAATACACTTATTTGCCCAGGCAACAGGGTCATCAGTCACCCCGGCAAACGGCTCCAGGGCGGCTGGAGCCCAGTCATCGGGGGGCATGTCCCACACCTCCATGGCTATCCGGGGCAGATGGGGCATCTCACCTTCAAAGAGATAGAAGGGGTAACATGTCTCCCCGCCAACCGTTACCGCCTTGTCACCACCCAGCTTTATTTCTCTAATCTTGCCGCTATAAGACGTCTTAGGAACTTCAAATGCCATCCTTAAAACCTCCTCGCTCAAGCCGGTTTCTTTCGCTTCTCACTGCCATACCAATCCTCACCATACCAGTAGCGCTCGCCGGTTTGCAGATACTTGAGCCTCTGCTCCCTGCTCTCCAGCTTCTGCCTCCACCTCCCCACCCCCTCACCCTCAGGTCTGCCCTCTTCAAAGGTGGCTCCCAGCACCTCTACCTCCTCCCTACCCGGTGCCTTCTTTTTCTCAATCTTATATTCCATCCTGACTGCCTCCTAGACTATGCCGGCGGCTACCTTTGCCGCCCTTACTGTATTCATCATAAGCATGGTTATAGTCATAGGTCCTACCCCACCGGGAACGGGGGTAATAGCCTTAGCCTTCTCCTTGACTGCGTCAAAATCAACATCCCCGGTAAGGATTCTCTTACCCTCTGGCGTCCTGCCAATCTCGTTTACGCCGACATCAATGACCACCGCCCCTTCCTTGACCATATCAGCGGTAACAGCCTTGGGTTTGCCGGCGGCTACAATCAATATATCCGCCCTTTTGGTATGAAAAGCCATATCTCGGGTCCTGGTGTGGCAGATAGTTACCGTGGCATTAGCCCCCGCTCTCTTCTGAAGCAGGATATTGGCTATTGGCTTACCCACGATATTGCTTCTACCAACAACCACCACCTCCGCCCCCTCAATCTGAGTGCCGGAGCGAATCAGAAGTTGCTGGATACCGGCGGGGGTACAGGGTATATAGTCCGGCTCCCCTATCATCAATTTGCCCACGTTCACCGGGTGGAAACCGTCAACATCCTTCCTGGGGTCAATAGCGTATAGGACTTCCCCCTCGTTCAGGTGCTTGGGCAGTGGCAGCTGGACTAAAATACCGTTAATCTTAGGCTCTTGGTTAAGCTTCTGCACCAGGGCGATAAGCTCCTTCTGGGTGGTCTTCTCGGCAAGGTCATGCCTTTCTGAGTAGATACCAAGCTCCTGGCAGGTCCTCTCCTTGGCACCGACATAGACCTGTGAGGCCGGGTCGCTGCCAACGAGGACGGTAGCCAGTCCGGGCACGACGTTATGTTTTGCCTTGAGTTCGGTAATCTCCTTTTTCAGTTCTTCCCGAATCTGGGCGGCGACTTCAGCTCCTTTAATAAGTTGCGCGGTCATCTTTACCCCCCTTTCACCGTAACATTCTCGCTTGGCAAAAGTTTAACCATTAAATCAGCAACCGCTTTCACCGCCTTTGAAGTATCGGGCAACTCAAGAAGCGGCTTCAGCTTGAGGTCATACTGGTATACCTCTTCATCAAGGGGAATGGTGGCGGTGGGATTAATTCCCAACTTATTCAGTTCGCCAGAGACAAGCGGGTCTAGCTTTGGCGGGGCAAAGTTAATTATCACCGATTGCCTCTTTACCGATAGCTTAAGCTCGGCGACTAAATCCCTTATCCGCGCCACAGTCCTAACGCCCTTCACCGAATGGTCGGAGATTAGAAGCAGCTCGTCAACACCCTGAGTTGTCCTCCGCGAGAGGTGCTCCATCCCCGCCTCATTATCCATAACCACATAGGGATAGTTCCCGGAAAGAGTATCGGCAAACTTTTTCAGCATAAGATTAGGGTAGCAATAACACTCCGGCCCCTCTCCCCTGCCCATGGTCAAGAGGTCAATACCCTCACCTTCAACTATAACCTCATTTAGCTTGTACTCTAGGTAAGCTTCCTTGGTCATCCCGGAGGGGATTTTTATTTTATCCTTCTGGAAATCGTCAAGCATCAAGCCGACCGTCTGCTTTATGTCAAGCCCCAAACTCTCCCCCAGGTTGGCATTGGGGTCAGCGTCAACGGCTAAAATCGGCTCTAAGCCGCTATTCCTCAGGTAGCGGATAATAATGCTGGCTATAGAAGTCTTCCCGCTACCGCCCTTTCCAGCTACAGCAATATTAAAGCTCAAATAGTTATCCTACCCCTCAATCTACTTCATGAAGTCCCTTGACCTTCCCCGTCTTCACATCAACATCTACCTTCCTGAAGGCCGGGTCAGAGCCGGTTCCCGGCATCAGGCTGATGGCTCCCGCCATCGGGCAGAGGAATTTGGCTCCGGAATAGATTAATATATCGCGAATAGGCAGCATCCAACCCTTGGGAACGCCCTTAAGGGCTGGGTCATGGGTAAGACTCAGGTGTGTCTTGACCATCATAGTAGCGTATTCATTATACTTAGAGTCGGCTTCAAAGGCTTTCGCCTTGGCTGCGGCCTCTGGAGCCCAGGAGACGCCATCAGCTCCATAGACCACCTTGGCAATCTTGTCAACCCTCTCTCTCAGCTTCGTCTCCATGGGATAGAGGAACTTAAAATCGTTCTTCTCCTTGCAAGCTTCTTTAACGGCGTCAGCCAGTTCCAGAGCGCCATCGCCGCCATCAGAAAAATGGCTGGATACGGCGCAGCGGGCTCCCGCCGCCTCAGCTGCCTTGCGGACTATGGCAACCTCTTCCTTGGTGTCGGTGGGGAACATATTGATGCACACCACCGGGTTGATGCCCGATGTCCTGATGGTATTAATGTGGTGCAGCATGTTCTCGCAACCCTTCTCCACCAGCTCCGGCGCTGATTTCTTATAGGCGTCAGGCAGGGCTACGCCGGCAACCACCCTGGGACCACCGCCATGCATCTTCAGTGACCTGATTGATGTGGTAAGCACCGACACATGCGGTTTGAGACCGCTATAGCGGCACTTGACATTCCAGAATTTTTCAAAGCCAATGTCAGCGGCGAAGCCGCTCTCGGTAACATGGTAATCAAACATCTTCAGCCCGAGGCGGTCGGCAATAATTGATGACTGCCCCACGGCAATATTGGCAAATGGTCCGGCATGCACCATGCAGGGCTGATACTCTGCGGTACAGCAGAGGGTGGGGTTGATGGTGTTGCGCATCCAGGCGGTCATGGCGCCGGCTACCTCAAGGTCTGCGGTAGTAATGGGATTACCCTTCTTATCGAAAGCTACGGTAACATGGTTCATTCTCTCCCGCAGGTCAGCCAGGTCTCTGACAATAGACAACATAGCCATTAGCTCGGAGCCCACGGCGATGCCAAACTTAGACTGCATCAAAAAACCGTCCATGCGCCCGCCGATGCCGATAATTATATTGCGGAGGCTCTGGGCGCAGAAGTCCATAATCCAGCCCATCTCCACCCGGGTGGGGTCAACATTCAGACGAGGCATCCGGCTGAGCCTGGCTAGTTGCTCATCATCATAGTTACGCTCGTGCTGCATCCTGGCAGTAAGGGCTACCATCGCCAGGTTGTGGGCATTCATGATGTCATTGATATCACCGGTAAGACCCATAGAGAATTCAGTGTGGGGGATAAGTATGGCGTTGCCGCCGCCGGCGGCAGTGCCCTTGACATTCATTGTCGGGCCACCCGAAGGCTGGCGGATGCAACCGCCAACGTTTTCTCCCTGCTTACCCAACCCCTCCATAAGGCCCATCGTCGTCGTTGTCTTCCCCTCGCCCAAGGGAGTGGGGGTAACCGCCGTTACCTCAATGTACTTGCCGTCTGGTTTACTCTTCAGCCTTTCTATAATCTTCAGAAAATCAAGCTTGGCTACCTTCCCATAGGCAAGTACTTCATCCTTTTCCAGACCCAGTTTCTCCTGCCACTCCTCTGGGGTTGGCATGTGTTCTTCGGCAGCTTCAGCAATCTGCCAGTCCGCCATTTTGGACACATCGTAAGCCACGGCAACCTCCTCTAAATTTTTATTTGCCCTTTAATTTACCTGCCGCAGCCGGTAATAAGGCGTTATAGATTTTTCTAACCTCACTAATAACCGCCTGGCTGGCATCAAGAACCGAACGATTATTAAGATCAGCGTCAACTATTGCCTGGTCATAAGGAATAAAACCGAGGAATTCAAAGCCGGAGAGGCTGGAGGTTAGAAACTCCTTATCTGACTGGCTCCTGACCTTGCTGGCAACTACCGCAATATTATGTAAACCAATCTCCCCCGCCAGCTTATTGATTCTTTTAGCCGTCTCAACGCTTGTCGTACCCGGCTCCACCACTATAATCAACTTATTCACTGCTCTGGCGGTAGCTCGCCCCAGGTGCTCCACCCCAGCCTCCATGTCCATAATAACCACTTCATCCCGTCCCAGCAGAAGATGCGTAATCAGGGCTTGCAGCAGGGCATTCTCCGGGCAATAGCAACCAGTGCCACCCCTCTTAATCTGCCCCATCACCATCAGCTTGATGCCGTTATGCTCCTGAAAGTACTTGTCCGGCAAATCATCAACCTTGGGATTTAGCTTAAAAAAGCCCCCACTCTGACCGGGTGGTGTTCCCGTACGTTCCTCAATAAGGGCACGCATCTCAGATATGGGGGTTATCCTTTCAGGATGGGAAAAGCCGAGGGTAGTCGCCAGCTTGGAATTGGGGTCAGCGTCTATAGCTAAAACGGAGTAGTCCGCCCCAGCGAACGCCCGGGAAAGGAGAGAGACTAGCATGGTCTTCCCTACCCCGCCTTTACCGCTAATTGCAATCTTCATTGAAATCTAGCTTTAGGCATAATTAAAGCTAAGACTTTGGGAGAAAACTTGCACGCTTAGCTCCGTCCCGTTGCCCGCTGGTGAGCGTAGGTTACAGGTGTTAGACCTCTGACCCTTGAGCCTTAAGTAGTATATATTATCGGCAAATGAGAAGTCAAGGTATTGCCTTGTTCCCTATTTAGCCCCCTGCTCCTGGATAAGCTTCTCCCCATACTCAAGCAAGAGCTTGGCTCGCTCCGGGGCTGTTTTCTTTGATTCCAGATAAGCCTTAAGGGCGTCGAGGGGGGTTATTTCCTCAGCCGTCCACCTCCCCAGCCGGAGGCGGCTCTCCCGCCTGATATCCTTGGCAACGGTAAGGTAGTGAGCCTCCTTCAAGCCGTCCCTGATGTCGTTGTCCCTGAGCCCGCCTTCACTCTCCGCCGGCAGGCTAATGCTCAACCGGACTATGGCGTCCTTCACCTTATCCTGCTGCTCGGCGATAGCCTTGAGCACTACTGACGCCGGGTCGGCATCCCCCACCCCGATATTGACCTCAATCGTGAGCAGGCGCCGCCCGTTCACCGGGTGAAAGTCAAAGGAAACAAGCCTTTTGCCCACTTCTTTATTCGGGTCAATCTCTACGAGATAAAAGCCCTTGTCATCCTTCTCATCGCTGAAATCAAGCCGCTCCAGGCTGCCGGCGTAGACCACCGGGGGGTCGCTGTTCAGAACCTGGTGGCGGTGAATATGCCCCAGAGCGATATAATCAAAGGCGGGGTTGGCAATATCGCTTAGCAGTAAGGCGTGCTCCTGCCCTATAGTCATTGACCTCTCCGAGCCTACCTGGGCGCCGGAGACCCAGACGTGAGCTGCCAGTATCGCCGGCAGTTTCGGGTCAAGCTTTGAGATACTGGTCGCGATGACACTGCTCAGTGCCTGCTCCAGCCTCTGGTTGAGCTGGTCAAAGGTTAAATTTTTGCTCTCTTCCCTGGTCAGGAGAGCGCCGCGCCTCAGCCAGGGCAGGGAGGCTATCTGGACTGTCCCGCTATTGGTCGTTATGCGGTAGACGTCAGGGCGGTTGGAGACATGGACATTCTTCACCGCCAGGGTATCAAAGATTTCGGTGGTGGTAGCCCTGCCGATGGCATTGGGCAGGTCGTGGTTGCCGACTAAGAGGAAAATAGGAATGCCGCTGGTGGAGAGACGGTTGATTCTTTTAGCAAACTCCCGCTGGTGAGTCTGGGTTGGCTCGCGGCTTCTATAGGCATCACCGCAGAAGAGGACAAGGTCCACCCTGTTCTCTACGGCAAAATCCACCACCTGGTCTAGGGCGTTTAGAAAATCAAGCAGGCGCGAAGATAGCCCGGTAGCCGGGTCAAGACGCCCGTAGGTCTCAACGCCAAGGTGAAGGTCGGCAAAGTGGAGGATTTTCAAGCTCTCCCCTCCCCGTTTTATATCTTTTCCCACCCACCGCCCTTAAGGAAACCCC
>CAYWCO010000017.1:0-15088 GCA_964456815.1 uncultured Dehalococcoidales bacterium
GTGGGAAAACAAGCCAATGGTTACAGCTTAAGCTCCATTCCCTCATAGCCAAGGGTGATTGAACAGTCCAGTTCTTTCTCCACCGCCGCTATTTCGGCGGCTATCTCCTTCTCCAGAGCCGGGCTCATGTGGACGGCTGCCACCCTGGGGAGATAGCCTTTAATTTCGCGGAAGCTGGTTAGCTCCTCCTTTAGCAGGCTCGGAGTAAGGTGCCTTGCCTCAGCCGCCCCCTCCTTATATTTATCTGAGGCGGTAACCTCAATAATAAGCAGCTGGGGCGAAACATGCCGCCAGCAGCCAGCTAATCCCGGGCCGGTGTCCCCGGTATGGAATAATACCTTGCCATCGGGGGAGGTGACCTGATAGCCGACGGCGGGGACGCTGTGGTTCACCGGCACCGCCAGCACGCTATAGCCGTCAATCAGCTCAGCCTTAAGCGGTTCTATCGTGGTAAACCTGAGTGTTGGGTTACGCTGGGGTCGCTGGTGGAAGTTGGGGTAAATCTCATCATCCAGCAGGTGGGTGGTAATAATATCATATACCACCGGGAGAGAGTAAACAGCAGTACTGGCACCGTGAAGGAAGAGGTTCATCGCCAGAGGCGGGATGTCCCGGACATGGTCATAGTGCTGGTGGGTGAGGAGGACTGCCCTGATTTTTTGCTGTGCCTCAAGCGACAGGCTGGAGGTAATGGCACCGGCGTCTATTACCAGAATATCGTCAATTAGCAGGCTGATGAGCTTTGTGGTTTCCGTTTCGCAGTTGTGCGCTCCCAGGAAGCGGATGTTCATTGCCTTAACCTTTTCCTAAACTGAGATAAGGAAGGGGTTAAACCTTGTCTTATCGTCATAGGTATCAACCTTCTCTTTTTTCTTTAGGTAGTTCACTGCGGCGTAGGTGGCTGGGGTGGCAATGGCTTCAAAAAGGACCTTTGCCAGCCAGTGATACAGGATTATTATGGGCACAAAGAAAGGGGCACCGAAGTAGGCACCGGTAATAAATATTACGGTATCCAGTCCCTGCCCGATTATAGTAGAGCTGATAGTCCGGCTCCATAGCCAGCGCCCCCGCGTCAGAATTTTCATCCTTGCCAGGACAAAGGAATTGGCGAACTCCCCGACCAGGTAGCCGCTGAGGGAAGCGGCAAGCAGCCTTGGTGTATAGCCCAGGATGCTCTCATAGGCTTCCTGCCATTCCCAGCCGGGTGCCGGTGGCAGGAGTTGCCCTATCCAGGCGATGAGGACGAAGAGCAGGTTGCAGGCAAATCCTAGCCAGATAACCCTCCTCGCCCAGCGGTAGCCGTAGACCTCGGTAAGAATATCGCCGATAATATAGCTCAAGGGGAAGAGAACTACGGCGGCGGGAAGGATAACGAAGCCAAAGCTGGACATCTTTACCCCAACGATATTGGCTGTGATCAGGCAGGTGATAAAAAGGGCGGTGATAATGACAAAGCGGTGCGAGATTTTCATCTCTAAATCCAGTGCTTATGACGGAAGAAGTAGAGCATGCCTCCGGCAACCAGAATCATGGCTAGCAGCAGTAAGAGAAAGGTCTGGAAGCTGCCGATGTTCAGCCCGCCGGGTAAAGTTACGTTCATCCCGTAAATGCTGGAAATCACCACGAAGGGCAATATAATGGCGGAGAAAATGGTCAGGACACGTATGATACGGTTGATACGCTCCGTGCTTAAAACATAATCAGAGTCCTTGTATACCTCGATGACCTCTTTGCACTCTTCCAGGGTATCCCAGATCTTGGTGAGATGGTCTAGCATATCTCCAAAGAGGTCGCTCATATTCCTGGTAGTAAACTTCTTTAGCTTAGCCTCCAGCTCAGCAATAACCGCGCGTAGCGGCCAGATGATGCGCCGTTGGGCGATAATATCCCGCCGTGCTATGGCTAGCTCATGAGTAGCTTCGACAGTCTGATCAAAGACCTTGTCCTCCAGACTGTCCATCTGGCTCAGGATTTTATCCATGATAGGAAAGCAGTAGTCAACCAGGAGGTCAATGATGCGGTAGGCAAGTAAGGCGGAGCCCCTGCTCATAGCCTTCTGGCGCATAGCCGCACTGTCCCGGCACACTTCAAAAAACTTGACCAGCGGCGTGAGTTCGCCGGCATGGACAGTGACCACATATTTTCTAGCGATGAACATGGCGACCTGACTCGGTCGGGCTATCTGGACATCCTTGTGCCACTTGGGGAAGTGGAGGACCACGAAGAGGTAATCTTTATATTCGTCAATCTTGGGACGCTGCCTGCGGCTGAGGCAGTCATCCAGGTCTAGCTGGTTAAAGTGGTAATTCTGGGCTAGATAGTCCGTCTCCATTATTGTTGGCTGCTCAACATTAACCCAGGTCAGGTCCTTGAAGGTAACCATCTCAATATTGAGCTGACCTTCCTCCGCTGCCACTTCTTGAGCCGCCACTTTTTTTTCTTTTTTCGTCCTCGGGATGGCCATGGATTATCTCCCGAAATCTGTTATCGAGCCTTATTTTACCATAATAATTGCTAAATAACACCCTGTCTGATATATTATGACAAAATAAATGAAGGCTAGAAAGCCCCCCTGGGGTTACAACTTTAGGCTTGTAATTAAGAAGGCGCTGGGGATGAATATCTTCCTCTGCGACAAGTGCAAGTGGAACTGGCGTAGCTCATGCCACAACCCGGAGCGCCCCAATGCTACCTGGTGCCCGGATTATGAAAAACGGGGGAAATAGCCCTACTTTCTCTCCAAGATAGTCGCCATTCCCTGACCGCCGCCGATGCACAGCGTTGCCAGGCCAAGTTTATAGTTTTGGCGCATCATTTCATGGATGAGGGTAACTATAATCCTGGCTCCGGTGCAGCCTATAGGGTGTCCCAGCGAGATTCCGCTACCATGAGCATTCGCCTTCTCGTAGTCAAGGCCAAGCTCTTTCATTACGCCTATTGCCTGGGAGGCAAAGGCTTCGTTTAGTTCAACATAGTCTACATCCTTGAGGGTGAGCCCAGCCAGCTTTAGCGCCTTATTGGTCGCCGGGACCGCCCCCAGTCCCATATATGCCGGGTCAACGCCACCGGAGGCGTAAGACCTAATAGTTGCCAGCGGCTCCAGCCCTAGCTCACCTGCCTTTTCCGCCGACATTATCACCAGTGCCGCCGCAGCATCGGTTATCCCTGAGGCATTACCTGCGGTTACCGCCCCGTCCTTTTTAAATACCGTCGGTAGTTTGGCTAAAGTCTCCATGGAGGTCTCCCTGGGGTGCTCATCGGTGTCAAACGATTTAGTCTCTCTTTTCTCCCTGACCTCAACGGGGACTATCTCCTGCTTGAATATGCCGTCTTTTATCGCCGCCAGCGCCCGCTGGTTGCTCATCAGGGCGAGCCTGTCCTGCTCCTCCCTGGTTATGCCGTACTTCTCGGCGATATTTTCTGATGTTAGCCCCATATGGTAGTTATAGAATATCTCCCACAAGCCGTCGTGGACCATGCCATCAACCAGCTCGGTGTTGAACATCCTGGCTCCCCATCTGGCAGCAGGCAGGTAATAAGGGACGGCGCTCATATTCTCTATACCACCGGCAACAATAATTTCGGCATCGCCCCCCTTTATCGCCTGCGCCGCCAGGGCTACCGCCTTCATCCCCGAGGCGCAAATCTTGTTTACGGTATAGGCGTTGGTCTCCTTGGGGATGCCGGCGTATATCATTGCCTGACGGGCGGTGTTTTGCCCCTGACCTGCCTGGAGAACATTGCCCATTATAACCTCGTCTATCCTTACCTCTTTTAGCGAGTCGTCCCAGTCATAGTATTTCTTCTCCAGCTCAATCAAGCCTTCATCTTTAAATACCTGGGGGGCATACTCCTCGGCGTCTGCTTTCGGTCGCAGCCCCGCCCTCTTCAGTGCCTCCTTGATGACAATGCTCCCCAGTTTCACTACCGGAATGTCGCGCAGTGCTCCTCCATAATTACCTATTGCCGTTCTTACCCCACTGACGATTACCACATCAGCCATGAAAAATCCTCCTTTTCTAAAGCAGGCTACTTATAATCGTAGAACCCCTTACCTGTCTTGCGCCCAAGCCAGCCGGCGGCAACCATCTTGTCCACCAGTGTCGGCGTAATATACCTCGGGTCCTTAAGCTGTTCATATAAAGCATCGGAGACAAACTTGACCACGTCTATCCCGACCATGTCGGAAAGGGTGAGCGGACCCATGGGGTAATTTAAGCCCAGTTTTATGGCGTTATCGATATCCTCCCGGCTGGCAACACCCTCCTCGTAGAGGCGGATGCAGTGGAGGAGGAAGGGTATCCAGAGCCGGTTGACGATAAAGCCCGGCGCATCCTGAGCAATAACCGTGGTCTTGCCCAGAGCTTCGCCGAATTTTTTGCTTGCCTCAACAGTCTCATCGCTGGTGGTGATGGTCTTCACCATTTCCAGTAGTTTCATAACCGGCGCCGGGTTGAAGAAGTGCAGTCCCAAAACTTTGTCCGGCCTCTTGGTTGCCATTGCCATCTCAATGATAGACAGGCAGGAGGTGTTGGTACCAAGGATGGCATGCTTGGGACAGATTCCATCCAACTCGGCAAATATCTTCTTCTTCAAGTCCAGGTTCTCAATGACGGCTTCAATCATCAGGTCGCAGTCGGAGAAGTCCTTGGTACTGGTTGTGCCCTTGATGCGGCTTAGGGTGGCATCCTTGTCCTGCTGGGAGAGCTTTTCCTTCTCCACCAGTCTGGTTAGAGTTTTTTCAATTGATGCCAGCCCCTTATTCAGAAGCTCGTCGTTTATTTCCGATGCCACCACCTGATAACCTGATTGAGCGCAGACCTGAACGATGCCAGCGCCCATGGCTCCACAGCCAACTACGCCGACCTTCTTGATTTCCATTAGTGCTCCTCCCTATATTATTTTGCCTTATAGTCAGGCTTTCTCTTTTCCACAAAAGCCGTGGTTCCTTCGGTAAAGTCCTCAGTGCTCATAAGGTAGCCTATTAAAGAATTCTCCAGCCTTAAGCCGTCTTCCAGGCTCATGCCGTAACCCCTGACCATAGCCTCTTTAGCCGCTCTAACCGCCAGTGGTGCCGCCTGGCAGATAACCTGAGCCCATTCCTTAGCCGTAGTCATAACCTCAGCCTGAGGCACAACCTTGTTGACCAAGCCGATGCGGTATGCTTCCTGGGCATCTATCACCCTTCCCATAAGCAGTATCTCAGCCGCTTTACACCAGGGCACCATTCGGGGCAGTCTCTGTGTTCCTCCCCACCCCGGCATCAGACCTAGGTTTACCTCGGGCGTGCCCAGACGTGCGTTCTCCGAGGCGATTCTTATATCACAAGCCAGAGCTAACTCCAGCCCACCACCAGCTGCCAGTCCATTTATGGCGGCAATGAGTGGCTTCCATAGCTCAAACCCGCGCATTATGGTCGGTGGAAACGCCCACGGGTCCTGGCGATGTTCCTTCATAAAGGGCAGGGTATCCTTGATATCGGCGCCGCCGCAGAAAGCCTTCTCCCCGGTACCGGTGATGATACCAACCCACAGCCCAGGGTCATCCCTGAATTCTGACATCGCCTGGTGAAGCTCCTGCGCCACCTCTATATTCAGGGCATTCATTGCCTCGGGGCGATTAATGGTAAAGATGGCGATTCTGCCGTCCTTCTCGTAGTCAACAGCCATAATAGACCTCCTAAGTAAATTTGAGGATTAACACTCGGCTCAAAAGAGGAATAACCTTGTGGATTTTAACAGAGGGCTTGTGTTAGCGTCAAGGCAGGGTTGCTAATCTCCACTTGACAGGGGGGAAGCAAATAATACAATATTCTTTCGGGTGTGCTAAAAATAGCCAGCCTTTGAACGCTGCCCGGGTCGGTCAATAGATTGCAGGATAGGCAAAAGTGGTATAAGATAGCCAATAGTTGCAATCAATAAGTAGAGTAAATTCTGGAAAAGGAGTTAAATATGGCTGATTTATTTGATTTGACGGGCAAGGTTGCTTTAGTGGTTGGTGGTGCCGGCGGGATTGGTCGCGCTCTGGCTCTGGGATTAGCTGATTGCGGCGCGGATGTTATTGTGGCAAGCCGTAAACTGGAGCATCTCGAGCCGGTAGCCAAGGAGATAAAAGCCAAGGGCAGAAAAGCACTGGCGGTCACCGTAGACGTGGTTCAGGAGCAATCGGTGGCGGATATGGTAGATAGTATCCTGAAGGAATTCCCCCGAATTGACATTCTGGTAAACGCTCACGGCCTGGCGATTCGCAAGCCTGCCGACAGTTTCCCAATTGATGAATGGCAGCAGGTAATGGATATCAACGCTCGTGGGACTTTCCTCTGTTGTCAGGCGGTTGGGCGGGTGATGATAAAACAAAAGAGCGGCAAGATTATAAACCTGTCATCGGTGAGGGGTAGATATGGCCTCCCTGCAGACTACGCGGCTTATTGCCCGAGCAAGGGAGCGGTGGATACCCTGACACGTACCCTTGCCTGCGAGTGGGCTAAGTATAATGTGCTGGTAAATGCGGTTGCTCCCACTATCGTGGAGACTGACCTTACCCGCCCCGCCTTAGCCGACCCCGAGTATGCCAAGAGGATGAAGTCTCGTATCCCTCTTGGCCGCTGGGCAATGCCAGAGGATATAGTCGGGGCTACCATATTTTTTGCCTCAAAGGCATCGGATTTCGTCACCGGGCAGGTCCTCTACATTGACGGTGGTGTAACCACCTGGTAATAGTATGTTAAGCAGTTAAAACTTCAAGGAGGTGTTTATTATGGGAAAAGAAGTATTAGTTGATTTGAGCCATCCGTTTGGCAACGGTTCACCCCTGTGGCCGTATTTTGAAGATGTTAAAATCGAGAGAATGCACTATCACGCCAAGTCCGGTGTTCTGTCCCAAAAAATAACGACTGTCATGCATTGCACCACCCATGCCGATTCGCCGGGGCACGTATTCGAGGGCGGTCTGTTCACCCACGAAATTCCCCTGACCTGCTACTATGGCGATGCCGTAGTCTGGGACATCCCCAAGGACAAATGGGGACTCATCACCGCCGCCGACCTTGATGCCGCCAACAGGAAGCTGCCCATAAAAGAGGGCGATATTATTATCGTCCATACCGGCTGGAATAAATACTGGGGCGATAGCACCAAGTATTTTTGCTACTCACCCGGACTGGGCAAAGAGGCTGGCGAGTGGTTTGTAGCCCATAAAGTCAAGGCAATCGGCGTGGATCAGCAAGCCCTGGACCATCCGCTTCACACCGCCATTGGCCCCCACGGCCCCGGCCCCCTCAGGCCGGATGTTTGCGAGGAGTACAAAAGAGAGACCGGCCATGATGTGCTGCAGGACTTCCCCGAGTGGGAGCCCTGCCATAACCTGATTATGAGAAACGGCATCCTTGGCTGGGAGAATGTCGGCGGCGATATCGCCAAGGTAGTTGGGAAGAGATGTAAAATCTCCGGTTTCCCGATTCGGTGGTACATGGGCGATGGCTCCATCGTTCGTATGGTCGCCTTCATTGATGAGGATGACCTCAATGATGTCCCTGACCGCGTTTACAAGTATGGCACGCAATAATCCCGGATTACTAACGATTGTGATAATCTGCAATTGACAGGGAGGAAATATGAAGAAAGTACGCTTGGATGAAGTCAAGCCGTATGCGGCACCGGGGCATTTCGGCATGGTTGCCATGAGGCTGAGCGGCAAGGAGGAGACCGGGGCGCAGAAATTCTGGGTGGGCATGTCCTACTTTCTCCCCGGCGGCGGGGCGGAATACGCTTACGAAGACTCGCCGCTGGAGAAGTTCTATTTTGTCCTGGACGGTGAAATTATCGTCAAGACCAAGACGGAAGAGTTTGCCCTCGGGCCTATGGAAGGGATTTTCATCGCTCCCAACGAGGGCAGGGAGCTCATTAACAAGACCAACAAGCCGGTGAGTATGCTGGTAGTCATCAATTATTAAAGCAGCATCTCTAGCCCTTGGTGCTGGTGTTGCCAATTCACACAGTAAAATCGCAGGACTGTGGAAAGGGTAAAAAGTGTCCTTAATGAAAGCTGAAGACATCAGGGCGGTTGCTGTCATCGGGGGAGGGCTGATCGGGCATGGCATTGCCCAGATCTTCGCCTCGGCAAATTACAGCGTTTATCTCCTGGATATCAAGGACGAGCTCCTCGCCAAAGCAGTTGAGAATATCAGGCTGAACCTCTCCACGATGGCTAGAAAAGGGGTTGGGCTGGGGGGTGAAATTGAGACGGTCATAAGCCGGATAAAAACTACCACCGATTTGGACGAAGCAAGGTATGCCCAGCTGATTATTGAAGCCGTCCCCGAAAACCTGGAGCTAAAGCAGCAGGTCTTTCAGGACTTAGACCGTATCTGCCCCCCGGAGGCTATTTTGTCTTCCAATACCTCCGTAATCAGCATTACGGAAATCGCCGCTAAGGCTCATCACCGGGAGAGAATTCTGGGTACCCACTTCTGGAATCCTCCGTACATGATTCCGCTGGTGGAGGTAATCAAGGCGAGAGATACCGCCGAGGAGGCTATAGAGACCACATATCAATTTTTGAAAAATGCCGGGAAGCATCCGGTGAAGGTAATGAAGGATGTACCGGGATTTATAGGTAACCGGCTTCAGCACGCCTTATGGAGGGAAGCAATCTCTATTGTGGAAAATGGTATCGCTGACCCAGCCAGTGTGGATGACGTGATTAAGAAGGGATTTGGTGTCCGGCTCCCCGTTTTGGGACCGCTGGAAACCGCCGATATGGTTGGCCTTGACCTGACTTTATCTATCCACGATTATATTTTAAAGCATCTTGAGTCCTCTCCTAACCCTTCGCCCCTGCTCAAGGAAAAGGTGGAAAAAGGGGAGCTGGGATTCAAAACGGGGAGGGGTTTTCAGACCTGGTCTGCTGAAGAGGCGGAGAAGTCCAGAAGCAGGCTTTTAGAATACCTCATCGAGTGGTCCAAAAAAGAGAAGAGGGCAAAATAACCCGAGCTTTGAGCCGTTAAACCCGGTTCTGGATAGGAGGTGTGAACAGATGGAGAAACTAATCATAACGGCTGCGTTGACGGGAAATATCACCCTGCCGACGCAGACGCCCTATTTACCGCTGACACCCAAACAAATTGCCGAAGACGCCAAGAGAGCCGCGGATGCCGGGGCGGCATCAATACATGTGCATGCCAGAGACCCGAAGACCGGCAGGCCGACTACTGACCCGGAGGTATATCGGGAAATTGCCACCCTCATCAAGGCGAAGACCAACGCCATTGTCTGTGTCACTACCGGCGGCACCATGTACATGACGGCGGAGGAAAGGGTAAGGGTCGTTCCCGCCCTCAAGCCGGAGCTGGCTACATTTAATATGGGCTCGATAAACTTTTCAATTCATCCCATAACCAAACGGTACAAGGACGAGGACTATAAATACCCATGGGAGAAAGAGTTTGCCGAGAGCACCAAAGAGTTTATCTTCAGGAATAACTTCGCCGATATTGAGCACTTTTGCAAGACGATGCAGGAGAATAATACCAAGTCTGAGCATGAGGCATATGACGTGGGCCATCTCTACAATATTGCCTTCTTCCTCAAGGAGGGCATAATTAAGGTCCCTATCTGGGTACAGTTTGTCACCGGAATTCTGGGGGGAATCGGCTCAGATTTGGAAAATATTATTTACATGAAACAAACGGCTGACCGGCTGTTTGGCGCTGGCAACTTCCAGTGGTCAGTCATTGGTGCTGGCTACCCGGCCGAGTTTAACGTGTGTACCTTATCCATAATGATGGGCGGGCACGCCAGGGTAGGTATGGAGGATAATATTTTCGTCGAGAAGGGAGTCCTGGCTAAGAGCAATGCTGAGCTAGTGGAGAAGGTGGTGCGAATTGCCAGAGAGCTTGGACGGGAAATAGCCACACCTGACGAAGCAAGAAAAATTCTTGGTCTAAAAGGGAAGGATAAGGTAAACTTCTAGATAGAAACCAGACAGCAGTTCTACAGTTGACAAGCACACAAATAACAAATATAGTTAGCTGAATCACAGAAGGCATTGAAGGTGAGCAGGGAATAGCGGTCATAGATGGAAGGGGGTGGTGCCTATCCCAGCGGGGTAAAGCAACTGGATAAATTTTAGTGCATTACAATGAGGGAGGAAGTAGCAGTGAAAAAGTTCCTTTTAATTACTTTAACGGTCGTATTAATGAGTGGGTTGATCTTTGGTGGTTGTAAGGCGGGGCCTTCAGAAGAAATCCTGGTCGGCGTACCGGCACCGTTAACCGGCATGTATGCTGGCTTCGGTGAAGGCGGCGTATTTGGAATGGAAGCCGCCGTTGATGATATCAACGAACAAGGTGGGGTATATGTAGAAGAGAAGGGGGAGAAACTGCCCATCAGACTTATAGTCGTCAATACCGAGAGCGACCCGCTAAAGGCAGGGACTCTCGCCGAAAGCCTGATTGTTAGCGATAATGTAAACTTTCTGGCATATGGTGATGAACCGCCGCCGATGAATGCCAGCATATCTAACATAGCTGACCGGTATAAGGTCCCATTCATTTGTACAACCGGCCCCATGGAACCCTGGTCGGCTATGCGGATGGAGGTTGAAGGCAATTGGGAGTACACCTGGGCTACGGGGCTATTTGCCTTGGGCGCACCGGCTCCAGAGGGAGATTTTAGGACTGGGCCTGGGTACACTATAGGGGATACATGGCAGGCTATGCTGGACCTGTACGGTGACCAGACCAACAAGAAAGCAGCCCTCTTCGCTGCTGATGACCCGGATGGCGTTGGCTGGTATGCGGCATACCCCGGGATACTGGAGAGTCTGGGCTATGATGTCTGTGGTGCAGACAAAGAACTCGGGCTAGTGCCTATGGAAACCACGGACTTTTCATCTATCATAAACGAGTGGAAAGACTACGGGTGCGAAATACTCTGGGGTAATGCTCCCGCTCCCTTCTTTGGGGCATTGTGGAAACAGTGTTCGGCACTGGGCTTTGAGCCTAAGATGGTTTCCGTTGGCAGAGCACCACTTTTCTATGAGGATGTATCAGCCTGGGGTGGCGACCTGCCGCTTGGTATCGGCTGCGAGATATGGTGGGATCCATCGTTTGCTGATTCCCCGGGCATTGGTGGCACAACTCCGCAATCACTCGCCGAAAGATGGACTGAAGAGACAGACACACCATTAAACCGCAATATCGGACCAGGCTATAGCATAATCCAGGTCCTAGTTGACGCCGTCGAAAGGGCAGGAACACTGGATGGAGAAGAGGTCAATGCTGCCCTGGCGGAAACCGATTTGATGACAATACGTCATCGCGTCAAGTTTGAGGGGAACCACTTTAGTCGGGGGCCGCTTGTCTATGGCCAGTGGCAGAAGACTGACCAGCCGTGGGTATGGGAATGCCCTGTCGTCTTCTCCAAGCATGACTTCATAGAAGCTACGGCTGACCCGCTATTCCCCATCCCCTACGAATAAAATAGGGTATAGGGTAGAGCGATTGTTCGGTGCATATTATATTTGATGCAACCGAAATAGTTGTGTGCAGTGGAATTGCGGTTAATTAAGGGTAAAAGGGGGGAGCAGTCTTTCTAGAAAGTTTCCGCCTGATTTTTAGCTCTTAGGAAAGGTAGTGACGTTGGAGGCGCCGATTCTTTCAGTCGCTGGAGTAACTAAGAGTTTTGGGGGATTAGTTGCTATCAGGGACTTAAGCTTTGATATACAGAGAGGTGAAGCCGTAGGTCTTATGGGCCCAAACGGTGCCGGTAAGACAACATTATTAAATGTCATAGCTGGTGAATACAAACCTGACTCTGGAGCAATAAAGTTTAACGGGAATGACATCACAGGTCTCCCCCCACACAAAATTTGCCACCTTGGAATTGCCAGAACTTATCAGATTCCTCAGCCCTTTGTTAATTTAACAGCCATGCAAAACATGGTGGTAGCGGCTAGATTTGGAAGAGGTCTGGAAAAAGCTGCCGCTGAGAGGGAAGCTGGCAAAATACTTGATATGGTAGGCCTTTCTGAAAAGAAGGACGTGCTGACTAAAGACTTAGCAGCAATAACTCTCAAACTGCTTGAATTAGCCAGAGTCTTGGCCGCCAAGCCGGCACTGGTGCTGCTCGATGAAGTGGCTGCAGGCTTAACCGAAGCGGAGATACCACGGCTGCTGGACACCCTGAAAAAGGTGCGCGCCTTGGGCATAACCTTTCTATTAATCGAACATGTCATAAACGTAATGATGGAGGCAGTTGATAAGATTGTAGTGATGGAAGAAGGCGGGAAAATCGCCGAAGGCACACCCAACGAGATAATGGAAGACAAAAAGGTTATTGAAGCCTACTTCGGTTAGCGGCATCGAAAGGCTTATTTTTGAAGTGCAATGGAGAAGCATAGCCAAGAAATGTCTCAAGCGGCATCACTGAAAATTAGCAACATAGACGTATTTTACGGTACTTTTCAAGCCTTGTGGGATGTGTCATTAGTAGTTAAACCCGGTGAAATCGTAGCCCTCATTGGCTCCAATGCTTCAGGTAAGTCTACCCTGATAAACACAATATCAGGTGTAATGCATCCAGCCAGAGGCACTGCTGAATTTGGAGACCAAGACATCTCAACCCTGGATCCTTTCCAAATAGTTACACTCGGTATCTCCCAAGTTCCCGAAGGGAGAAGAATTTTCCCTGAAATGACCGTGTTAGATAATCTTATATTAGGTTCATACAATCGTAGGGCGAGGCCCAAGAAAGAGCAAAACCTCAAAATGGTTTACGAGCTCTTCCCTCTACTGAAAGAGAGAAAGAACCAGCTGGCTAAAACACTGAGCGGTGGCGAGCAACAGATGCTGGTGATAGGGCGAGGCTTAATGTCAGACCCTAAGCTTATGCTTTTTGATGAAGTATCACTTGGCCTTGCCCCCATAGTTATTGATGCACTATATAAGGCTTTGAGGGAAATTAGAGCTAGGGGTATTACTATCCTCTTTGTCGAACAGAATGTAAGGCGAAGCCTCAAAGAAGCTGATAGGGCCTATATTATGAAAGCGGGGCGTATTGTTTTAGACAGGAATGTGGCGGAACTCCAGGAGGAGGAGATTCAAAAAGCATACTTCGGGGTATAAAGTTGATTAGGATGTGCTATAAATGGTCTTGGAAGTTTTAGGCGACTTATCTACTCCCGTAATTATGGGACTTCTGCTAGGCGGATTATACGCATTAATCGCCTTGGGTCTATCGCTAGTTTTCGGGGTTATGAAACTGATAAACATAGCTCACGGAGACCTGGTGGTGTTCGGCAGCTACTTTGCCTATGCGGCAATGACCATGTGGGGGATAGACCCTATTCTAAGCTTAGTCATGGGTGTACCCCTGTTGTTTATAATCGGTTTTGCTATTCAGAAATATCTCATGAGCCGAGCCTTTGCAGTATCAATGGAAGCTCCGTTGATAATCGCCATTGGGATTTCTCTGATACTTCAAAATACTTACCAGATTATCTGGTCTCCGATGTCACGGGGTTTAACCACATCTTATAGCCTTGGAGGTTTTAGTCTTGGTGGCGCCGTTGTACCGATAGTATATCTGCTCGATTTTATTGCCGCTTTAGTGGTGATGCTTCTTCTCCGCGAATTCCTGAAGAGAACTTATTTGGGCAAGGCTATCTCTGCTGCCTCTCAGGATAAGCGAGGGGCTCATCTGATGGGGATAAATACTGGCCGCGTGTATGCCTTCGCTTTCGCCATTGCTATGGCAACTGCTGCTATAGCCGGTGTGTTTCTGGGACTAACCTTTCCCTTTACCCCCACATCAGGAGTCTCCTTTCTCATCATTGCCTTTGGCGTGATAATAATAGGAGGTTTAGGAAGCATGCTGGGGACATTTATCGGGGGCTTGGTCTTAGGATTAGCTCAGACTCTTGGTGGCTATTTCCTTGGTGCTGCCGCTCAGATGCTTTTTGCTTACCTCATAGTGCTTGTAGTATTAGCCGTAAGGCCGCAAGGCATATTCGGACGTTGAACGGAACATGAAAATAACTATCCAGCAATTGAGAATAAGACTGATACTGCCGGTAGTACTCATAGCCGTGCTGGCGATATTCCCGCTATTAGGGGTACCCCGTAGTTGGTTTCTTTACCTCTTTCTCTTTTTTATATACCTAGCTATGGCCAATATGTGGAATTTGCTTGCTGGTTATAGTGGTCTGATGTGCCTGTGCCCGGCTGCGTTCATCGGGCTGGGAGGGTACACCATAGCAATATTTACCTGGCTTGGTTTGCCTTATTACCTCGGAATAATAGGGGGAGCTATAGTAGCTGCCGCATTTGCTCTGCTCATATCTGTTCCCGTCTTTAGACTGAGAGGCATATATTTCGCCATCGGAACACTAGTTGTACCTGAAGCACTGAGGATTGTATTTTTCCTCTGGAAACCAGTTGGAGGTGAGATGCAGGGCGGGGGCGCGGGCTATATGGTAAAAGGTATAGGTGGGGTTTCCATGGCGGAGGTTTACTGGCTGGCTCTTGCTATCGGGATTATATCAATTTTCCTTATGCGAATAATTTTGCGCTCCAGGCTGGGACTGGGGCTTGCCGCCATTCGCGATAACGATAGAACTGCTGCTAGTTCCGGAGTAGATGTTTTTAAATTAAAGTTGTACTCCTTTATCATTGCCGCCTTCGTAATAGGAATGGCTGGAGCCATCTTCTACATTTACCAGGGGTATATAGAGCCAGCAAGCGCTTTTAACGTACGATGGCTAATGACAATAATGCTCGCTGCCGTCATAGGAGGCATGAGCACTGAAGAAGGGCCGATTGTAGGAACAATCATCGTTGTCTTTTTGCACTTCCTGCTAAGCAGATACGCTGGAATCAGCCTGCTCATACAGGGCGTAATACTGGTCGGTATAATGTTACTGGCACCGCAAGGTATTATGGGTTTCCTACGCAAGACTCGAGCTTACCGCTCCCTGTTGCAATTAGCTACCAGGCGATGAGCTAATGGCAAAAGTCACGGGAGACCTGAAAAGACTGGTTGCATTTTAGCCAAAATGTATTTATTTCTCCTTTTAACCCGTGTCTTTTTTC
>CAYWCO010000018.1:0-14824 GCA_964456815.1 uncultured Dehalococcoidales bacterium
CACCCAGCCCGCCCATTAGGCTTTGCGGCTTAATCCTCTGTTTTTACCGCCTGCCCTTAGGGGTGTCTGCGGCTTATTATAGGGTGGATACCCCTCCACCCCTAAAATAGGGAGTATTAGAGGGGCGCTAGCCCCTCTTTCTTTTTCTTCCCCCTCTCCTTATTAAGGAGAGGGGGATTAAGGGGGTGAGGTTATCAATTCTTGACATAGCAAGGCGGGGCAAAGTAAACTTTTTGGTATGGCTGAGGGTTCGCTGGATATAGACGTGCTGAAGACTAAGCTCGGGGTGGAGTGGGAGCCGAGGTCATACCCCATTGAGTCAGAGATGGTGCGCCGCTTTACCCGGGCTGTTGGCGACCCCAGCCCCCGCTGGCAGGAGGGGAATATTACCCCGCCCACCTTTGTTCTGGCTATAGGCTTTGAGCAGTTCGTTGACGACTTAATGTCTTTAGCCGCCTTTGGCACCGTACTCATGGGCGGCACCGAGCTTGAGTTCTATCAGCCCGTAAAACTGGGCGATGTGATAACCGTTGTCTTCAAAATCTCCAGCCTCCGCGAGCGCCAGGGCAAGATGGGTAAGACGGTGTTTATGACCTTTGACAGCACCTATAAAAGCCAGGAGCAGGAGCTGGTGGCCAGGTGCCGCCAGATGGTTATCGGCTATTAAGATGAGTAAGCAGCTTTATTATCAGGATGTCAAGGTGGGTAATGAGGTTACCCCGTTGCTCAAGCAGCCGACCACTAAACAGCTGGTGATGTGGGCGGGGGCGGTGGGCGACTATAATCCTATTCACTACGACAAGGACTTTGCCCAGAGGCGGGGCTTGTCGGGTGTTATCGTTCACGGGCAGCTGGTAGGCGCTTTCTTGGGTCAGCTAATGACCGACTGGATAGGTGGGGAGGGCATACTCAGAAAGTTGAGTTGCAGTTACAAGGGCATGAACTATCCCGGCGAGGCTATTACCTGCAGGGGTAAGGTGACCAGGAAGTATGTTGAGGACGGGCAGCACTATGTAGATTGCAGCCTGTGGGTGGAGAACCCCAGGGGGGAAAAGACGGCATCGGGTATGGCGGTTGTTATTCTACCCTTCAGGCTACCATCCGGGGATTCTGGGGGCTGATTATCATCAAAGAAGGGGAGGATAAGACGATGAGTGATCGGTTAAAAGACAGGGTAGCGGTAGTTACTGGCTCGGGGCAGGGGATTGGGAGAGCCATCGCTATAGCGATGGCGAAGGAAGGGGCTAAGGTGGTGACTAATAACCGCCGTGCCGGCGCTGCCGGCGGCGACGCTGAGACCGTCGCCAGCGAGATTAAGATTATGGGTGGTGAGGCGACGGCGTTCTTTGGTAGCATCTCCGAGTTTGACGCTGCTGAGAAGCTGATACAGGCTGCGCTAAAGAGCTTTGGCAGGGTGGACATTCTGGTGAATAATGCCGGTGCTGACGCCCCGCGTATGGTCTGGAATATGACCGAGGAAGACTGGGACAGGTGTATGGACTCCTACCTCAAGGGCTCGTTCAATTGCATCCGCTTTGCCTCTGCCTTGATGAGGGAGCAGCGGTGGGGGCGGATAATAAATACCACCTCTACCGCCTGGCTGGGCACGGTGGGGCACTGTAATTATGGTGCGGCTAAGGCGGGGATTGTTGGACTGACCAGGGCTGTAGCCAGGGAGGTGGGCAGGTACGGGGTAACCTGCAATGCCTATGCCCCGACCGCCGCCACCAGGTTTACCATCAGCGGGGAGGTAATCGCCGGCTTTAAGAAGAGATATGAAGCCGGGCTTATGACCAAGGAGCGGTTTGAGGAGTTGACCAACCCCCCGGCCCCGGAGACGGTAACCCCCTTTATTATCTATCTGTGCACTGATGCCGCCGCTGATGTAAACGGGCAGGTTTTTGATGTTACCGGGGGCAGCATCGCTATCTACTCCGAGCCGGTAAAAAAGAAGAGCATTGATAAGAAAGAGGGTTTGTGGACGGTGGAGGAGTTAATTGACCTTGTGCCCAAGGTATTGCTTGAGGGATACAAAAACCCGGCGCCATCCCAGCCGGCTAAGTAGAAATTTTAATAGCCCCGTCCCCTATCCTGCTTTAGCCAGGGCTTACGCTTTATCTCCATAAGGACAAAGTCATATCCGTCGTAGTTCAGGTGTCCGCACGGGGTGAAGCCGCATTTTACAAAGCACTTTTGCGCCCTTTTGTTTGAGACCAGGGTCTTGAGGTAGATTCGGATGAGCTTGGTGCGTTGAAGGATATGGCGGATGAGGGCATTTACTGCGCTGGTACCATAGCCCTTATCCCAGTAGGTATGGTTGCCAATCATGATACCCAGCTCGGCTTCGCCCTTTTCCTTATCAACGCCGTAATATGTGCAGTTGCCGATGTGCTTGCCGTCCGGGGTCTCTATAGCGAACCGCTCTCTGCTTGGGGAGGGATAGCGAAGCTCCCTGGCATAGTCCGCCAGGTACTGCTGGAAGCCGATACTTAGCACCGGGGCGGCGTCAAGTTGAGCCAGCTCGGCGTCTGTTTTCCAGGCATAATCAACGCCGGCATCGTCAAGTCTCTTTTCCCGGAGCCTGACCTTATTATCAGTAGTCATACTGCCTCTGTGGTTTTAGAATCGGAAGGATAGCGGTTCTTCCCCACCCTCCAGCTCGTAGAGGGCTTGCTTCGCCGCCTGTTGAACTGCCTCATTGGAGTTATCAAGGCACTGCTCAAGGCAGCCTTTAGCCTCAGAAGCGCCTATCTTGCCCAGCGCCTTGACCACCGCCAGTTGGATCTCGACATCGGGGTCGCTGGCAAGCTCGATAAGATAGGGGACTGCCTCTTTCTCCCCCAATTCACCGCAGGCCCCGGCGGCTTCATATCGCATCTCGGCATCAGTGCCGGTTAGCTCCCTTAGCAGTATTGGCAGCCAGGAGCGGTTGCAGCTCCTGCCCATGGCGAAAAGGGCGCTAATCTTCAAACCGGGGTCGCTGCTTTGGTAGGCTTCCATGATAGCTTGCTTCATCTGGGGCAGGCTTAATGGTGCTGCCGCCTCCAGGGCACGGCGTTTGACTTCTAGGGGCTTGCTTTCATCATTAATTATGGTAAGTAAAGCCTGGCTTATCTTGGACTTGTGGCTGGTACGGAGCTTTCTAAGCTCGGCTAAGAGGGCAAACTTGCCCAGGGCGGTAGCGGCTACTGCCTGCACCTTCTCCGAGCTGTCCTGTTCCAGCAAGCTTATTAGCAGGTCAATAAGGGATGCCTCCTCGCTTTCCCATAGGCCTTCAATAGCCGTGCTCCGCACCTCATCGTCGGAGTCCTTTAGCCGGCTCTTGAAGATGCTGTCAAAGTTGAGCTCAATGTTGTCCTCGGCCAGCTCAACCAGGCGGGATATAATTTGCCTCCGCCGCTTTGGCTCAATGGTTTCCCATACTTGCTCCAGAGGCTCTAGCTCTTCTGAGCTTAGGTTTGATAGCTGCGCCAGCTTTGAATTCGCCAGTAACTTATCCGGCTTGCTCAGGCTGGTGATAATCTCCTCAATGGGTAGCGACATCGGAGGCTCCATTATTCTTCCTCTTCTCCTCCTCCCTGTTCCCAGATAGGTTGGGTAAAACGGTCGATGTACTCTCCCATCGCCTCAGCGGCAATCTCTTTCATCCTCTCTGCTGCCTCAATAGCCATATCATTTAGCTCGGTCAGGTCAATCTCAATATCCAGTATCCTGGCTAGCACCCTGAGCACCGCCAGGGCAGCCATTGGGTTCGGGATTCGGGTGGCGTGCATTGGCACCTCGCCTAGGAGGCAGATACCCTCAATTCCCCTCTCCTTGGCTACGCCCAGCAGTAGACCGTTCAACCCCGATATCTGTAGATTGCCCCTTTGCACGAGGTCATATTTCTTTATAACCTGGCTCATGTGCTGGCTGGTGACCACCCCCCACACCCTGGGCGGTTCGGTGTGGTGGATACTGCTTAGGGCGGCGGCGCAGGTATATACCCGCTTGACGCCGAACCTCTCCCCTATATCCAGGACGCAGTTTGCCAGCTCATAGCCCTTGGTTAGTGGCTGGTCCTCACCGATGGCTAGTATTATATCACTGCCGCCCTTTTTGTTCTTCCAGTAGTAGAAGCGGCTTTGGGGGAACTGCGGCGCCTCTACGATATTGTCCCTGACCACCACCCCGATGGGGTCAAAGAAGTGGGAGGGTTCAATTTCCCCCAGTTCCTTGAAGGGGAGCTTTTTCTTCAGGTAGCTGGAGACGATGATTGATACGTTGCCGATGCCCGGCCAGGAAGCCAGCATAATCGGCGATTTGAGCCTTGGTCGGGCAGAAAGCCTTACTACATTTTCCATTTAGGTAACCCTATCCCCTTTGTCCCCTTCCCCTTCGATAAGGGGAAGGGGAATTTTTTTTCAGAGGGGCTTCGCCCCTCTAACTCCCCTAGTAATTATTGGGTTATAGTTTTTGTGCTAGGAATAACCTCGTAACTCCAATCCCCCAACTCATCGGCAGGGCATTCCGCCACTTTGGTTTCTCCAGGAGATAATTCCAGCGTCCTTCGCAAAGATATTTCACCAAATGTTGGCTCCGCAACGGAAAATATGACGAGGAACGTTCCAGCAACGGTATCCGTATTCATTACCTCAACGCAAGCTACACTAAGCCAGCCTTCCTCGGTTTCAGTGGCTTCGTAATCTCCTATTTGAATAGTTTTTGTCTCTGTGCCTTTAATTTCCTTAACATAAGCATTAACTACCTCGTAGCTTAATGGGACTTCAACGAGTTGGGGCTCAGGTTCAGGCTCTGTTTCTGTTGTAACTGGGGGAGCAGCTTCCTCGTTGGCTGGTGGACTAGACGGTTGTGGGTTACAAGCAATCAAAAATAGAAACCCGATAATTAGAAGTGAAAGTGATATTTTCATTTTACTTCAACCTCCTCCTCATCCTTACTTACTCGCTACCGACAGGCTGGGGCAGTAGATGTGGGGGGTTAAAACGAAGCCCCCAACCCACTCCGGCTTGCTGCCGATAGCGGCAACATCTTTCAGCACCTGGTAGATATTGCCTGAGACCATGGTATCTTTTACCCTACCCACTATTTTACCACTTTCCACCTTATAACCTAAGAGGACATTGCCGCTGAAGTCGCCGCCCAGAACATTGCCCTGCTCCGCCCCCATGAGTTGCTCTATAATCAGCCCCTCTTTTATGTCGCTCAGCATTTCATCCAGACTGGTCTTGCCCGGGGCGATAACCAGGGTGGTGGGTGAGGGGGTGGGCAATCCCCCGTTTCTATTGCCGTTGCCGGTGCTTCTGGTATTAGCCAGGGCGGCGGTCTGCAGGTCGTAAAAGAAATTGGCAACCCTCCCCTGCTCAATCAGGGGGGTGCGCTGGCTCGGTATGCCTTCGTCGTCGCAGGGGCGGCTGTTGGGGCGGTAGGCTATGGTCGGGTCGTCCCATAGTGAGAGCCCTGGGTCAAAGACCTTCTCGCCGAGCCTGTTGCCGATGGGTGAAGCCCCCTCCAGGACGAGCTTGCCGTTAAATGCCGCCATCAGGGAGGGGATTAGGGCGCTCACCACCCCCCGCGGGGTGAGGATTACGGGCAGCTTTCCGGTGGGCACCGAGGCACGGTTCCTGGCTAGCTCAAGCTGCTGAATTACGACATCGGCTACCTGGTTAGGATTGGTCAGGGGGTGGCATGAGCTCTGGCTTTCGCCGACAAA
The DNA here is from genome assembly GCA_964456815.1 of uncultured Dehalococcoidales bacterium. Taxonomy (GTDB): domain Bacteria; phylum Chloroflexota; class Dehalococcoidia; order Dehalococcoidales; family BS750m-G39; genus CAVTZP01. The sequence continues at coordinate 5,714 of CAYWCO010000018.1, forward strand.
GAGCATATCCGTCCCCCGAATCAGGCTGCCCCACATGCTCAGGCTGAAGATGCTCTTTTTGTAGCTTGCCTCCCCACCGCCGGAATTCATGAGGCGGAGCGAGACTATGTCCCTGGCCACCATCGCCTCACATACTATATCCGGGGTATGTTTGGTAACCAGGGCGATAAGTCCCTCGCCGAGCTCAATCATCTTCTCTATTGAGACGGACTCGGTATCGGGGTCAAAGACATTAATCTCGGGGTATTGGGCTTTGGCGGGTAGCTCAAAGCGGGCTTTAACGCCGAAGCGGGCGGTTTCGGCGGCATTGTCCACCAGCCCCTGAGTGTCACTTAGGTCAGTGGTGGAGGCGTAGCCAATCCTGCCTCCCTTAATAATGCGCAGCACAACACCTGTATTCTGCTTACTCTGGATGTGCTTCAGGCGGTTAGCCTCAAACTGAACCGGGGTCTCCTCCGAGGAGACCATGAAGACCTCGGCTTCCTCGGCTGCCTTTTTGGCTTGAGCCAGGATATCTTCCACTATCTGCCTCCGACTAGGCACTTACGAATCCTTATATGGGGGCTGCCGTTGGACACTGGCAGTGGCATCTGCGCCCCCTTGCCGCAGCCGCCACCCTGGTTCATCTCCAGGTCATTACCGATGGCATCAATATTTTTAAGGGTGGTGAAAACATTGCCGCTGAGCACCACTGGTCGCAGGGCTTCAGCGACTTTGCCGTTGCGAATCATATAGGCTTCACCGGCGGAGAAGGTGAACATCTCCATCGCCGTGGTGCCGCCAAACCAGTTCCTGGCGTAGACCCCCTCTTTAATATCGGCGATTATATCCTTAAAAGAGGCTGAGCCGGGCTCAATATAGGTATTGGTCATGCGGACAATGGGCGGGTAGCGGTAGTTGATGGCTCTGGCGTTACCCGTAGGCTTCTCCCCCATCCTGGCGGCGGTCTCCCTGGAGTGGAGCCTGCCCACCAGTTTGCCTTCACGGATAAGGTAGGTCTTGACGGCGGGCACACCCTCGTCATCGTATTTATAGCTACCCCTGAGTCCGGGCACGGTGGCTGAGTCAACGATATTTAGTCTTTCGCCGCCGAATTTCTTGCCCAGGACCATAATCTGGCGCAGGCGCTCGTTTTCATAGACAAAATCTGATTCAGAGAGGTGCCCGAAGGCTTCATGGACAAAGACGCCGGCCAGAACCGGGTCCAGCACCACGGTATACTCTCCCCCCTTTACCTGCGGGGCGGACAGTAGCTCCAGGGCGTGCTTTGCCGTCCGCTCCACCTGCTGGTGGAGGCTGCTTATTGCCCTGAAGTCGCCGGCACTGCCCACGCTCAATGATGCCTGTTGCACCTCGCCGTCCTCGGCGGCGACGGCACTCAGGCGCAAACTTATATCCGACCTCTCCTGTGTAATATAGCTGCCGGCGGAACTCAGGAAGATGACCTTTTTATGGCTGTCGCCGTAGGCGATGGTTGAAGTCTGGAGCTTTGGGGTGCGCCAGATGAGCTCGTTGTATTCATCAAGTAGCTGCTTCTTCTCGGCCAGTGATTTAATTGTCGGGTTGTGAGCCGTGGGCACGGTGTCAGCTATAGCTTTTACCGGGGCGAGTTTGCTTTCCTCCCTGCCCACCAGCGTTGCCTGTTTTACCGCCAGCTCTACCTTGCCCGGTAGGTCTCCGACTTCATTAAAGCTGACGAAGCCCCAGCCGCCCCTGACCAAGGCGCGCACGTTCCCGCCAATGGTGGTTGCCTGCCCGATGGATTCCAGTTCTTTCCCGCGGTAGGTGATATAGCTCCTCTGGCTGTGCTCAAGGCGAGCCTCTATATAGTCGGCGCTATATCCTTTAATGAGGTCAGCTAGCTGGCGGCCAATGGCTTCAATATCGGTCATGGCAGGACTAGTTTACCCATCCGCCAGTGGGGCTGTCAATCTATTACCGGCTAATCGTAGACCTTGTTCAGATACCAGCAGTCATTCAGCATATCGCGGTAGATATCATAAACCAGACCCTTATTGGTCTTCACCCGGAAGTAATTCTTTAAAATCTCCTTCCCCCACCACTCCTCAGCCACGCGCCACTGCTCGTATACCTTGGTTATGCGCTGGTTCTCTCCATTTCTGACCACGGTTAGAGGCACGCCCTGCACGTTCACCTTTACCTTCAGTTCCTCCGGTTTTTCCAGTATCCTAGCCAATTTTTAGCCTCCCCTTCTTTTATAGCTTTCGTAAAACGCCGATTACCTTGCCCTGAATCTCAACGTCATCGGCTTGGTAATACATCGGCTTCATTTCTCTGTTGGCTGGTTGAAGTCTGATTCGCCCGCCTTCATGGTAGACCTTCTTCAGGGTTACCTCCTGCTCCAGCTTAAGCCAGACGGCAGCCATCTCGCCATCTTCAACCTTGCCTGTCTGCTGGAGCAGGACGACGTCTCCATCATCAACAAAGGCGTCAATCATGGAGGTTCCCTTTACCTTGAGGGCATAGACGTCCTTTTTACCCTGGGTTACCTCCTCGGTTAGCTGGAGCGTCTCCTCAGGGACGTTAGTCCAGGTATCGGGGGTGGGCACCGGTATCGGCCTACCGGCGGCAATAGCTCCCAGCAGGGGCACGCGGGAAGGGGCTTCTCGCCTTCTCCCCACAAGCTGGATACTGCGGAATACCTCAGGGTCGCGGCGGATATGCCCCTGCTGTTCCAGCATATTCAGGTGGTACTGGACTACTGACGGTGTGCTGATGTTGCACCCCCGGGCAATGTCCCTGACGGTGGGGGCATAACCCCTTTCATTAAGGAATTTGCCGATAAAGCCCAGGATGCGCTGTCTGGTATTTGAGGTACGAACCATCGTTATCTCTTAATACATTTGTTCTTAAAACAAGTGTATCATATAGATTAGGGCTTGTCAACTGCCTTTATTTTGGAGAATAGTTGTTAACCTCACCCCCCTCGCCGCTTTAAGCCTATCGCTTCTTTCCCACCCGCCCTCAAAGGCTTCGCCTCTAAAACTCTCCCTTCCCTACCCCAGTAGGAGAGGTGGTTTCCCAATAGTGCCGACTAATAACCTCCTTTCCCTTTGATAATGAGCCTGACTTAATGGGGTGTCTAAGAGGGGCGTTAGCCCCTCTTTTTTTATTCTTCCCCCTCTCCTTGAGAAGGAGAGGGGGATAAAGGGGGTGAGGTTACCACAGAATGATTGACGGCTCTGGGCTATAATGTTAAAATTTATTGGGATAGAAAGGGAATGTCCTTGCTCAAGGTTTGAGTAAGGACTAGCGTGAAGTGGATAGCAAATTAAGCCCTATACGAAGCCGGCAGCGCACGATTTTGAACCAAGGCTCTCGGCTTTTCTTTTGGTGTGTCCCGTATTGTCCACCCCGCTTGCTCAAGGCAAGCAATTCCTGACTCCGCTGTGGAGATAAAGCTGAGTCCCAGCGTGTAATTAAGGAAGGGGGTAAAGATGGCTAAACCAAAGGTTGCCTTCTACTGGTGCGCTTCCTGTGGCGGTTGTGAAGAGACGGTTGTTGACCTCAACGAAGACATACTAAAGGTAGCGGAGGCGGTGGATATCGTGCTCTGGCCGGTAGCCCTGGATTTCAAGAGGAAGGATATTGAAGCCCTAAAGGACGGCGAGATAGCGGTGAGCTTTATCAATGGTGCCGTGAGGCTGGAGGAGCAGGAGGAAATGGTAAAGCTGCTGAGGCAGAAGTCCGGTCTGGTGGTTGCCTTCGGTGCCTGCGCTCACCTCGGGGGGATACCGGGGCTGGGCAACTTCTGGGACAGGGATACCATCTTCCAGAGGGTCTATAAAGAAGTCCCAACCGTGGAAAATCCCAAGGGAACTATTCCCCAGGAAAAAACGAAGGTTAAAGAGGGCGAGCTTACCCTGCCCGAGTTCTATGATACGGTAAAGACATTAGACCAGACCATCGATGTGGATTATTACCTCCCCGGCTGTCCGCCGCCCCCCGATTTAATAATGAATGCGGTAACAGCTATTCTCAAGGGGGAGCTGCCGGAGAAGGGGGCGGTGCTTGCTCCCAATAAGGCTTTATGTGATACCTGCCCCAGGGCGGAGAGTAAGCCGGAGAAATTATCAATCGCTGAAATAAAAAGACCGTGGCAAATCAAGCTTGACCCCGAGAAGTGCTTCCTCGCCCAGGGGGTAATCTGCATGGGCCCTGCCACTCGCACCGGGTGCGGGGAAACCTGCATCAGGGCTAACCAGCCATGCCGGGGGTGCTTCGGCCCGGTAGACGGGGTGGTTGACCAGGGGGCGAAGGCGCTGTCTATGATTGCCTCTATCCTGGGGCTTGAGGGTGAGGAGAAGATGACCGAGGAGGAGGTTGAGAGATTAGTTGAGGGGATTGTCGACCCGGCGGGGACATTCTATAGATTTAGCCTGCCCGCTTCTCTTCTCAGAAGAAGGAGGATGGAGTGAAGAAGATAACCATAGACCCGATAACCAGGCTTGAGGGACATGGGAAGATAGAGATATTCCTCGATGATAAGGGGAACTGTGAGCGGGCTTGCCTTCAGATACCCGAGCTCAGGGGGTTTGAAAAGTTCGCTGAGGGAAGAGCGGCGGAGGAGATGCCCAGAATAACCACTATGATATGCGGGGTGTGTCCTACCGCGCACCACATAGCAGCAACTAAAGCCCTTGACGACCTGTTTAAGGTTGAGCCAACCCCGGCGGCAAAGAAGATAAGGGAGCTGATGTACAACGCCTTCACTGCCGAAGACCATATTCTGCACTTCGTCTTTCTCGGTGGCCCCGACTTTATTGTCGGTCCCTCGGCGCCGGCGGCGGAGAGGAACGTTTTGGGTGTTATCGGCAAGGTGGGCTTGGAGGTTGGGGGGAAGGTCATTGAGATGAGGAAGAGGATGAGGAATGTGATGAGGATAATCGGGGGCAAGCCGGTTATGCCTACCTGCGGCCTGCCCGGAGGGGTATCAAAGCAGATTAGCGAGGAAGAAAGAAAGACAATTATCGAGGCCGGGGAGTACGGGGTTGAATTCTGCAAGGTTGCCCTCCAGCTTTTTGATGATGTCGTGCTCAAAAATAAGGAATATGTCGACCTCGTCACCGGCGATGTCTACTCGCACAAGACATACTATATGGGGCTGGTGGACGGGAATAACAAGGTCAACTTTTACGATGGCCAGATAAGGGTGGTTGACCCCGATGGTAAGGAATATGCCAAGTTTAAGGTCCAGAATTATCTGGACCACATCAGGGAGCATGTTGAGCCCTGGACTTATGTCCGCTTTTCATATCTCAAGAATGTAGGCTGGAAGGGGTTTGTTGACGGCAAGGAGAGCGGGGTCTTCCGCGTGGCGCCGCTGGCACGGCTCAATGCCTCCGATGGCATGGCAACACCACTGGCTCAGGAAGCCTATGAAAAAATGTATGAAGTACTGGGGGGGAAGCCGGTCCACAGCACCCTGGCTTTCCACTGGGCGCGGCTTGTGGAGGCGCTCTACGCCGCAGAAAGGGTGGTGGAGCTGGCCAATGACCCTGAGATAACCTCAGATGACATCGTGAACCTCCCCACCGAAACACCTAAGGAGGGGATGGGGGTGGTGGAAGCGCCGAGGGGGACCCTTATCCATCATTACCAGACTGATGAGCGAGGGGTTATCACCAAGGCTAATCTCATTGTAGCCACCCAGAATAACTCGGCGGCGATAAATATGTCCGTTGAGAAGGCAGCCAAGTCGCTGATAAAGAAGGGCAACGTCCCTGACGGGATTCTCAATATGATTGAGATGGCATTCAGAGCCTATGACCCGTGCCATGCCTGCGCCACCCATTCCCTGACGGGCAGAATGCCGCTTGAAGTAAATGTATATGATTCTAAGGGAGAACTGGTAAGAGAACTGAAAACAACGGAGTGAGGAGGAAGCAATGCAGGAGAAGATTGAAACAGCCTTAGCCAAGATTAGGCCGGCGTTACAGGCAGACGGCGGGGATGTTGAGCTGGCGGGGGTGGAAGAAGGGGTGGTCAAGCTGAGACTCAAGGGCGCCTGTGCCGGCTGCCCGATGTCGGAGATGACCTTAAAGCAGGGGATTGAGCGATTGCTCAAGGAGGAGATACCTGAGGTCAAGGAGGTAGTTGCTGTTTAGAGCAGCCGGGGTGGGATAATGCCGATATATGAGTATTCTTGTTCAAAGTGTGGACTTAAATTTGAGGCGCTTAAAGCGATGAGCCAGGCGGGGGAGGATGCCCCCTGCCCTGGTTGTGGCAGCAGTGCCAAGCGGGTGCCTTCGTCATTTTGCCGGAGCTCTGAAGGCTTGCCGGCTTCTATGGGGGGAAGTAGCTGCTCAAGTTGCTCAGCCACAACCTGTGATTCCTGCTCTTTACCGTGATAAGAGCCAGATAGGGTGAAGATGAAGACCCTTGTTTTAGGGCTTGGCAATCCGATTCTTAGTGATGACGCTGTTGGAATCAGAATAGCCGAGGGGCTTAAAGGGAAGACCGCGGCTAATAATGATGTAATCGGGACGAGTGAAGCCGGAATCGCCCTCCTTGATTATGTCGTCGGCTATGACAGGCTCGTTATCATTGATTCTGTAATGACTAAGGGGGGGAAGGCGGGGGAGCTGTATAAGCTTGAGCTGGAAGATTTGAAGCCCGGTATGAGCTTGTCTTCATCTCATGGGGTGGACATCGCCACTGCCTTTACCCTGGGGGAAAAACTGGGCTACCCCGTGCCGAGGCAGGTTACGATATATGCTGTGGAGATAGATGATAATACCACCTTCGGTGAAAAGTGCACCCAGAAGGTGGAGGAGAGAATACCGTTTATCGCCAGACAAATAGTAGAGGAGGAAAGGTTATGACCGATTTTGAGCCGAAGACTGTAGTTTTTTGCTGCAACTGGTGCTCATATGCCGGGGCAGACCTTGCCGGCACCTCAAGACTGAAGATTAAGCCCAATTTCAGGGTAATTCGCACCATGTGTTCGGGAAGGCTGGAGCCTTCTTTTATTTTTTATGCCTTTGCCAAGGGGGCTGACGGGGTGATGATAGCCGGATGTCATCCCGGGGACTGCCACTACAATAGTGGTAATTATAAGACGAGGCGAAGGGTAATGGCACTTAAAAATATGCTCCCGCAGCTCGGAATAGAGCCGGAGAGATTAAGGCTGGAATGGATTTCTGCCTCTGAGGGAGCTAAATTCCGCAGCACGGTGAATGAGTTTATTGATGAAGTCAAGGAGCTCGGTCCGCTGCAAAAACAGTAAAGAGCAAGAAGGGGGTTATTTTGACCGAGCAGATTATTGAAGAAATAGTGGCGGTTAAAGTAAATGAAGAGCATTGTAGCCGTTGTTCTATCTGTCGCTCCCTTTGCCCCTTTGACGCAATAACAAGGGATGCCGAAACCGGCAATATCATTGTAGATGTAGAAAAGTGCCAGGTTTGTGGAATCTGCTACTCCGCCTGTCCGGCTAGAGCCATTGATACCATCTATTATGACCACGACTCCCTGATTAGCTATCTGAAGAAGGCGAAGCAGGAGTATGGTAGCCAGGCGCTGGTTATTATGTGTAAGGGGAGCGCCCCTGACTTTGCTGAGGTAGAAAAGCTATTCGGGGTATCGAATTTTATCCCCCTCTCTGTCCCCTGCGTTGGTCGCATTGCTGATGAGATATTTCTAGAGGCTATAGAGATGGGGATAGGCAAGATCTATGTTCTTGCCTGTGATGAAGATTACTGCCGTTTTGAGCGGGGAAGCCCGCTCGCCGGGCGCAGGATACTGGCACTCAACCTGATGCTGGAGCAGCTCGGCTACGGAAAAGAAACTATAACCCTTAAGCGAAACAGCCTAAAGGTAAAGGTAGATAAAGACCTGTGCATCGCCTGTGGCAACTGCGTCTATTACTGCCCCTATCATGCCCCCAAGCTGGAGAGTGAGGGGGGGATAAGCGTTGACCTGGATGCCTGCAGGGGCTGCGGCTTGTGCGTTGTTATGTGTCCCGCGTTTGCCCTGGAGCTGGAGAACTGGGAGAGGGAGCGTATTTCAACCCTGATTCCCCAGCTGCTGGCAGAGATGAAACCGCCAAAGCTCCTGGTATTTCGCTGCCAGTGGGCATTTTTCCCCCCGTTGAACGGGCAGCTAAGCCCCAATATCCGCTTTATAGATTTGCCCTGTGCGGCAAGGGTTGACCCCATTCATATCCTGGACGCCTTGCAAGGGGGCGCAGACGGTATTTTAGTCGTGGCTTGCTCCGAGGAGGACTGCAAGCAGGAGAAGGCGGGGGGGCAGGCGCAGCGCCTGGTGGCCAAATTAAAGGAAAGGCTGAGCCAGATAGGCTTTGAGGACAGGCTTCACTTCTGTTCAGTATCCCCGAGATACCCCGGGCAGGTGGAGGAGGAAATAGGGCAGTTTAGCCAGAGAATAAAAGAGCTTTCAAAGGGGGGAGGAAATGATAGTAACCGAACTAAAGCCTCTGGATGAGATTTTAGACTCAATCTCCCCCTATAGCAATATCCTGATTGCTGGCTGTGACGGTTGTACCCAGCCGCCGCGGGGTATAAGAGAGGCTAGTGCATTGAGCCAGTTGCTTGAGCTTGGTGGCAAGCAGAGGGGCAAGGATTTCAAATTTAAGGTGACCACGGTGGTGAAGCAGTGCGATTCCGTTTTAACCGCTTCGGCGCTCAAGCCCCAGATGGAGGGTGTGGACGCGGTGCTATCTTTAGCCTGTGGCATCGGGCCGCAGATGGTGGCTGAGCTCTTCCCCGATATTCCCGTCATCCCGGCGCAAAATACCCATTTTATGGGGGAGGAGGAGAGGGAGGGTGGTATTCTGGAGGACAGGTGTACCGCCTGTGGCGATTGCCTCCTTGCCTTCACCGGTGGTATTTGCCCGATTACCAGGTGCGCTAAGGGGCTGCTTAACGGCGCCTGCGGCGGTGCTAGGGATGGCAAGTGCGAGATGGACCCGGAGAGAGACTGCGCCTGGGAACTTATCTTTGAGCGCTTGGAAAGGCTGGGCAAGCTAGACCGCCTCAAGGAATACCGTCCCCCCAGGAATTATCAGGCAAAGGCGTGGAGGCTGACGCCGTAATAGTGGGGTAGGGATATGGTGCTGACCAGAGTGGGGAG
>CAYWCO010000019.1:0-14448 GCA_964456815.1 uncultured Dehalococcoidales bacterium
GGGTTCAATAGGCGCTTCTGGTATTGGCGGTAATGGCGCTAATATCGGCTGGAACACTAATAACCCCGGTACCAGTCAGGCAGCATACAGTGCCAGCCCCTGGCTCTACTCAGATTTTGATGAAACGCTGGTCACTGAACATCTGGTTCACCTGACTAACCTGAAGCCTAGTACCACTTATATGTACTACTGCCTGTCCAGAGATGCCGCAGGTAACCTGTCGACATCTACTATCCATTTCTTCAAGACCCTAGCCGCAGAAGAGGAAGAAGAAGCTCCACCTGAAGAAGAAGCTCCACCTGTAGAAGAAGCTCCACCTGTAGAAGAAGCTCCACCTGTAGAAGAAGCTCCACCTGAGGAGGAGGCACCTGCCGGAGTTAACTGGCCACTCATCTGGGGTATTATCGCTGCTGTGGTGGTGATTATCGTGCTAGCTGTGTGGTTGCCGAGAAGAGGAAAAAAGGCTGCCTAGCTAAGAATGGTTGACTGTGGCAGACAAGGAAGGTAAGCCTAGGCTTACCTTCCTTTCCATTGTATAGGCGATGAAATATGATGTGATTGTAGTTGGCGCTGGAGCTATTGGTAGCTATCTAGCCTATAAACTGGCTGGCTGCGATTATCGTGTTGCTGTTTTTGAACGGAAAGAAAGACTGGACGGTAAGGTTTGCTGCACCGGTATTATCAGCAAGGAATGCTTTAATTCCTTTCCCATTGGTAATAAAGCAGTACTCAGGGAGGTAAGTTCAGCCAGGGTTTTCTCCCCTTCAGGGACATCCCTCAGGCTGGCCAAAAACGCCGCTCAAGCCTGTGTAATTGACCACCCCACCCTTAATGCCCACCTGGCCGAAAAGGCTCAGATGAATGGTGCCACCTACTTTTTGGGTGCACAGGTAATAGATATTATCCCCAGCCCCCGGTGTGTCCAGGTTAATGTTAACCGCTGTGGACAGGAGCATCTGTTTGAGACCAGGGCTGTGGCTCTTGCCTGTGGTCTTGACGGTCTTTCCCAGAGGCTGGGCTTGGGCCAGATTGCTGACCTTGCCCTGGGGGCTCAAGCTGAGGTAAAGACTCACAAAATTGATGAAGTTGAGGTCTACATGGACCAGGAGATAGCCCCCGGCTTCTTTGCCTGGCTCGTCCCCACGTCAGACACTAGCGGGCTTGTTGGTTTGCTCTCTTGCTATGAGCCCGCCTCTTACTTACGCAGGTTGCTCCTTCGTCTTCACCATCAAGGTAAAATAGCCCTTGATGAGGTTGATATCAGGCAAAAGGCTATTCCTATAACCACTCTACCCAGAACCTACGCTGAGCGTATTATTGCCCTCGGTGACGCCGCCGGACAGGTTAAGCCGACTACCGGTGGGGGTATATACTTCGGGCTGCTCTGTGCTGATATAGCTGCTGCTAACCTGAAAGGAGCACTGGCCGCTGATGACCTGTCAGCCCACAGGCTTTCTCAATACGAAAGAGAGTGGAAGGATGAGATTGGCCAGGAGATTGCCACTGGCTACCAATTGCGTAAGCTGTACTACAGGATGAGCCAGCAGCAAATAGAGCAAATATTTGACATCATCAGGTCAAATGGTATCCGCGAGCTGTTGTTTAATTCCGGGGACTTTTCCTTTGATCGGCACAGCGGGCTTATTCACCGGGCATTGAAGGTGAAATCGCTACTATCGCCATTAGGGCAGCTAACATTTGGCCACAACGAGCAGCCACCACCCTTAACCGAGAATAGCTGCCAATAACTACCAATTTGAAGTGAGCCGCACAGGGATCGAACCTGTAACCTGCTGATTAAGAGTCAGCTGCTCTACCAATTGAGCTAGCGGCCCGTTTGGGGATTTATCTCCCTATTTTAGCAGCGCTCCGTAAGTCTGGCAAGTCACGCTGATTTGCCGGTTTTGCCGCCGTTTTCCAGCTCCCGTTTCTTAATGGATGCCTTTAGTCCTATGACTATTTGGTATCTTGACAGAAGTATTTTTTTACGCTAATTTATTGACAGGAGTGTTTAGAACCATTCTCAGTATAGTTGTTATCGCTTTGGATATACTTCTTATTGCTTTGGCGTCACCAGGGGGTGATGTAGAGTTGGTTAACAAAGCAAAAATCTACCGGGTCCATTTTAAGGATGGTACATCTAAACTTGTAGCGGCTAAAAGTGGGCAAGGATTAGTGGGGCTATATGTACAACGAGTTAGCCCGAAGAGGGGATAACAAAATAACGAACGCCCCTGAGCCCGGCAGTCAACCAAAGTCCAGAGAGCGCTCGGTCAAAGGAGTCACCCTTGACTGATGCCAATGATAGCGCAGATGGGGGATATTGTCAAGATGGTCTTAGGATGGCCGGGGCTTGGGGAGGAAGTGGGGTATAGCATTGAGAACTTTTGTAGTAATTTTGTTCCTGGCTTGCATAGTTGCGGTTGTAGGTTGGTTTGCTACCAAGTGGGATTTAGAGGCTGCAAATGAGCAATACGCCTATTCGCTGGAAGAAGTCAACCGGCTGGCCGGAATAGCTAATGAGCAGGTCGCGCTGAGCAATCAAAAGATTGAGCAAGCTAATGCTGACATCGGGCAGTTGAATGATAGCATCGGGCAATTAGAACAAGAGCTAGCCGAATCCGAGGAGTCTATTGCATACTGGTGGACAAGAGCAAACCCCAGGGAATTTGAATCTGTTGATGAGCTCAAAGCTTGGCTAGCCGAGGATGATTCTGACACCACTCTTTATATCTTTGGCTCGGGTTGCATAACAAATTACGACTGTGATGACTACGCTACGGCCCTGGTATACAACGCCCTTTCCGATGGTTACGCGGTCTCCCTGCAGATAGATGGCAACCACATGCTGAATAGCACCATTATTGGCAACTATATCTACTATATTGAGCCCCAGACTGATGAGGCCTGGCTCTGGGGTTACAGGGACTGAATCGCTTTAGCTTAAATCTCAATCTCACTGCGGGTGGCATATAGCAGGAAATATGCCACCCTGCCGCCACAGAACTCCTGGACTAAATCAGCTAGCTCCTTGGTTATTGAATCGGCTTTATCCTTAGACAGTGGTGGCAGGCAGTCAATATTTATGGCAACATTGCTTGTGTCTGGGGCAAGCTTGGTCTGGTCGCCCTGTCTCCAGTTCCAGCAGCGGCACATTACCTTGTTATCGTCAATATAAATCACCTCGCCGGGGACTGGATGTTCAATAACATCCGAATTAAACGGGGTAAACGGCTCATCGCCCTTAGCCAGGGTAAGGCAAAGCCTCCCCTCAGCCTTGTCCAGGTCATCACCGCCGCTGGGCACCATATGTTTTAGGGAGAAGTAGTTAAACAGGGCTACCAGGGTATTAATATAGGGCAGCTGGTCACCCCGCCGGGCACGCCGGGCCAGGGACTCAATAGAGGAATAAAACTTATTCGGGTTTACCCCGAAATCGGCGTAAGCCTGCCGCCAGCTGGCTATCCTGGGGTGGTGCTTAATATCAAGGAGTGACTCGTCCTTGGTAGCGTCCTGCTCAACCTTCCGTAAAAGCTGGAGCAGTTTTTCATGCTCGCCGCTGTTATTGACCCCCCTGGCAACCACCACCCCCCGGATATAATCAGGGAACTTGGTTAATACTTCTTGAGATACTATGTCCTTCATCTGCTTTACTCCATTCTTGCTGTAGTTCTGGCCAGCTCCCAGGAATATTCATAGAGGTGCAAGCCCTTGCTTGAGGCAATCAGCTCTCCATCGCTAACCCCGATCTCGCTTGCCATATACTCCTTCAGGAGCTGGATGGCGGCAAGGTTTGAGGGAAAGCCAGCCCACAGGTCCCAGGAGCGGAAATAGGCGAAAAAGTGAAGCTTTTGGTCAAGGATTCTGGTATCTATACCCCTTAAGCATGGTGGGTCATCAAGGTTTATAGAGCCAGCATCGCCCACCGCCATAAACGCCTGGTTGGTGTTAAAGCCATCCTCCTTGTACATCTTGATTACCTCTGGTATCTGCTTCTCCAGATATTGACCGTAGGTATACTGCTCACCCTCGCCCTTGTGGGCGGTCATAAGGTAGGGAAGGTAGTCTTCAACGTACTCCATGGAGGTGGGCGGTGGCACCCCCTGGGGCACAGTTGGCACTAGTGGTCTTGTCCCCGGGTTCCTGACCTGAACGACGACAAAGTCAAGCTCCTTGCGCCGCTGGCCGGCGTAGCTGCCGCGGTCAATCTTATATTTATGCCCCTCGGTCAGGGCCTTGCGCAGGCAGAGAAACCATGCCTCGGAAAGGTCTCTGGCCTCAACTATGGAGATATTCACGCCTTAGCTTTCCCTCTTTTTTCTTTTATAAAGCCCGGGTAATCTCGGGGCGGAGTCGGGACATATCCTTATCGGCTAGAACCTCGTCTATGAGCTTGATTATCGCTGCCTTTTGCTCGGGCAGCCGCACCTTAAGCGGCAGGTAGTTTGAGGCATGGTTGGCGGTAAAGAAGCAGTTGGTGAAATTAGAGTTTTGTATTATCAGCTTGAGCTCTTCCAGGGACTGAAGTGGTGAGATGAGGGTGAATTTTCCTTCCTCCCAGTCCTTGTGGAGGGGGGTGCCGGGGACGAGCAGTATGGTGAGGGTGCCGGCGAATTCAGGGTCAATATCAGAGAGTATCCTGGCTGTCCCCAGAGCGTGCTTCCTGCTGCCTTCAGGACCGCCCAGGCCCAGTATTACGGTAACGGAAAGGGTAATCCCGCCCTGCCTTATCCTTCTCCCTGCTTCAACTATCTGGTCGTAGGTAGCCCCCTTGTTGACTTTTTTCAGCAGTTCCTCGTCGCCCGTCTCCACGCCCATATAGGCAATCTTAAGCCCGAGGCGGTTTAGTTCCTTGAGTTCGCTAACGCTCTTTACCAGTCCCGCCTGGGGGGTGGTATAGGTGCCGATTCTTTCCAGGTTGGGGAACTTCTCATTGAGATATTTAAGCACCCCGACCAGTATACGCTGGGGGGCAATGAGGGCGTCTCCTTCTTCCAGAAATACCCGCTTCAGGCTCCAGCTATAGTTCTGGGCTACCTTGTCAATATCCTGCTTGATATCCTCAAGGTGCCTTATCCTGAATTTGACGCCGGGATAGGTGCCGCAGAAGGTACACTTGTTGTGAGAGCAGCCGATTGTTACCGGAAGTAAGAAACTGTTAGCCTCGCTTGGAGGTCGTATTATCACTCGCTCTTGATACATATAATACCGTCATCCTCTCTTGAAAATGGTAAAGAACCTGTCCTCGTACTCATCAAACAGACCCCAGCGGTCAAGCTCATCCTTAAGCTCGCGGGGTTCAATTTCGCCTTTGTGAGCCAGCTTAAAAAGCTCCTCAATCCTTACCCTGGCATCGGCGGGGACACCCCCGGAGTCTATATCCAGAAGTCCCTTGCTTCCCAGCTGTAACAGGTTATCGGGCAGGGAGCTTCGTGTCAGCTCGTAGATAAACTTGAGCAGTGATACGTCCCACAGTTCGTCCAGCCCCTTGATGATGGAGGTCAGCGGGTTGCCGCTCTTGTCAATGTCAAGATTTAGCTTATCTACTACCTCCAGCAGGGTATTGGAGACGATGGTAAGCTCCTCCGGCTCATTTTTGTAGCTGTAAAACAGCCCCGGGGCGTTGGCACCGTGGGTCTTAATCAGTATATCAAAGTATTTTCTGGCATCCGAGCTAAATCCTTCAATGTTGGAGAGGTAATGCGGGGTTACAATCCTCGGTCTCTCGGCAACCACCCTGCCTTCCCTGATGACTGTCTCGTTACCACCCTTTACCAGTTCCGAGTAGGCAGGCTCGGTGACCAGGTAGTAGTATATATTTGTCGTGCCGAAGGTAGCCAGGCTCCGCTTGGGTGGTCTTAATATCTCGGTGTGACTAACTGCCTCTTTTATCCTCTCGTCATTAATGTCCATCGCGTTACCTTTAAAACTGTATAGTTCATGCCAGGGCTAATAGCTCCTGCTTATATTCATCCAGAAGCCTTATATATTGTGAATCCAGCTTTATCTGGAGCTGGCGCCACTCCTCCTGGAACTGGGGCTGCTTTTCCACATCTATATTCATCCCCATGAGGGGGTTTAACTGCTGCTGCATTGCTTGTTTAACCTTGGCTTCAAGCTCAGTCTTTAGGCTGGCATAAGCCTGGTTTCTCTGTTGCTCGCCCTGCTCGGCATAGTGTTTAAAGATATTCCTCATGTTGCTGAAGATATTTTCCACGCCCACTTTATCGTTCTTCAGGGTCTTTAAGCCATCCATCGCCTTCTTATTAGTTCTGCGGGCGGAGTCACTCTGGGGCAGGTTGATATTCCTGACCAGTATCTCGCTGGCACCCTCTTTGATATAGCCGAGCACCTTCTCCTCGTAATTGCCCAGTTCAGCGACCAGGTTCAGGTTTTGCTTCAGGTACCGGGCGGCCAGTTTTTCCCCTTCGGGGACATATTTCCATTTTAGCCGCTCCTCATCGGTGGCACTCTCTAGCTTTTCCAGCTTTTCCCTGGCTATCTCAGCGGCACTCTTTATATTACCCATCTCAATCCCTTTAATATTATAACTGGATGGTCAGAAAAGCTCAAAGTTTATAGGGCTAAATGATTATGGTATAATTCACTTCTCTGATGGCTGGGAAGAAAGACTTTGAAATCCTAAACCATACCGCCGACGTTGGTATTATCGCCTACGGAGCTGATATGAAACAGGCGTTTGCCAATGCGGCGAAGGGTCTATTTAGCCTGATAACTGACCTCGACGATGTGGAGGAGGTGCTTCATCGGGACGCCGAGCTGACCGCCACTGACGAAGAAAGCCTGCTGGTGGAGTGGCTAAACGAGCTTATTTACCAGTTTGACACCGAGGGGATTGTTTTTAAGCGCTTTGATATTACCCGGCTTGATAATACCCGGCTCAAGGCCAGGGGCTATGGGGAGAAGGTAGACAGGTCAAAGCACGAGCTGAAGATGGGGGTCAAGGCAGCCACCTACCATATGCTTAAAGTGGACAGAAATGATGGTTGCCGGGTTCAGGTACTGTTTGATATTTAGTTGAGGTAAAGATGGCAGCACGGTGGCAGGGAATATTAAACAAGATAGATGACTATCGCTGGGAGATTCCGACAAGCTATAAGCAGGGCATGGCGGTGCCCGGTCTCATCTTTGCCAGCGAGTCCATGCTCGCTCATACCCTGGAGGAGAACGTCTTCCAGCAGGTGGCTAATGTGGCTTTTCTCCCCGGTATTGTCAAGCACTCGCTGGCGATGCCTGATATTCACTGGGGCTACGGCTTCCCCATAGGCGGGGTGGCGGCAACCAGGGTTAAGGATGGGGTGGTATCGCCCGGGGGCGTCGGTTTTGATATTAACTGTGGCGTCAGGCTGCTGCGAACCAATCTTACCGAGGGTGAGGTCAGGCCCAGGATTGAGCAACTGGTCAACGAGCTTTTTATCAATATTCCTTCCGGGGTGGGGTCAGAGGGGAAGATAAGGGTGAATGAGAAGGAGTTGAGTGAGGTCATGGTGAAGGGTAGCCGCTGGGCGGTGGAGAAGGGTTACGGCGACGCCGAGGACGTTATCGTCACCGAGGAGTCCGGCCGTATGAAGGGGGCTAACCCGGACAAGGTCAGCGCTAAGGCTAAGAAACGGGGTGTCCCCCAGCTGGGCACATTAGGTTCGGGCAACCACTTCCTTGAGGTGCAGGTGGTGGACGAGCTCTATGACCGGGAAGCGGCTAAGGCTATGGGTATTGAGGATTTGGGGCAGGTGCTTATCCTGATACATACCGGTTCCAGGGGCTTCGGCCACCAGATTTGCACTGACTATGTTGAGCTGCTGGGGCAGGCAGTAAAAAAATACACCATCAGCCTGCCCGACCGCCAGCTTGCCTGTGCCCCGGTGGGTTCCCCGGAGGGGCAGGACTACCTGGCGGCTATGGCTTGCGCTGCTAATTACGCCTGGGCTAACCGTCAGTTTATCGTGCACTGGGTCAGGGAGGCTTGCATCAAGGTCTTCGGCAAAGGTGAGCAGGAACTGGGCATGAGGCAGATTTACGACGTTTGCCATAACATCGCCAAGATTGAGGAATATACCCTTGATGGCAGGAAAGAGAGGCTTTGCGTCCACCGCAAGGGGGCGACCAGGGCTTTTCCTGCGGGGCATCCTGATGTCCCTGATATCTACCGTAGCCTGGGCCAGCCGGTACTCATCCCCGGGGATATGGGGCGCTTCTCCTATGTCGCCGTGGGCACCGAGGCAGCAATGAAGGAGACCTTCGGCTCCACCTGCCACGGCGCGGGCAGGATGAAAAGCCGGGCGGCAGCCAAGCGCAGCCTTCGTGGTTCTGATGTTGCCAGGGCGCTGGCAGAAAGAGGGATTCTGGTTAAAGCGGGCAGCATGGCTTCGCTGGCAGAGGAGGCATCTGAAGCCTATAAGGACGTGAGCGAGGTAGTTGAGGTAGCCCACAACGCCGGCATCTCCCGTAAGGTGGCAAGGGCAAGGCCTATGGGTGTGGTTAAGGGCTGACGAATAAATTCTAAGGGTAAGCCGGCTTGAAGCTACCCCTTTTGTTTTAGTAGCCAGTATTCCAGGCTGTCAGCCAGGGCCAACCAGCTTGCCTCTATGATATTGGTTGAGCTGCCCACCGTCCGCCACTCGTCAACCCCGTCGCTTGACTCAATAAGGACGCGGACATGAGAGCCGGTGCCGCCACTTTCCTCAAGGATGCGGACCTTATAGTCAACCAGCTTGACCTGAGCCAGCTCGGGGTAAAACCTTAGCAGAGACTTGCGCAACGCCTCGTCCAGGGCGTTAACCGGACCGTTACCCTCGGCTACGGTATGCATTACCTCCTTGCCCACTCTTACCTTGACCATTGCCTCGGATAGCATCCCCTCAAGGTTTTCCCGGGTAGGGGGGCGCCGTCTCTTCTCCACCACCACCATGAAATCAACCAGCTCAAAGGGGGGCTTATAATCAGGCTTAGCCCGATGAATCAGCAGCTTGAAGGATGCCTCGGCGTTCTCGTACTGGAAGCCGCGGCTCTCCAGTAGCTTGACCTGCTCCAGCAGCTTTTGTGCCTGCTTGCCTTTAACGGGCAGAACCAGTCCCAGCTCCTTTGCCTTATATATAATATTTCCCTTCCCTGATAGCTCAGATACCACCACCCTTGGCTTATTTCCTACCTGAGCCGGGTCTATATGCTGGTAGCTCTCCGCCCACTTGGCCATGCCTGAAACATGAAGCCCTGCCTTGTGGCTGAAGGCACTGGAACCGACATATGGGGCGAAGGCGTCGGGGATTAAATTAGCCACCTCGCTGACGTAGTGTGATACCTCGGTCAGCCTGGGCAGCTGCTCTTTGCTGATGCAGTCAATGCCCATCTTTATCTTCAGCGCCGGTATAATTGAGCAGAGGTTGGCGTTGCCGCAGCGCTCGCCGTAGCCATTGATAGTGCCCTGAACCTGAATGATGCCGGCGCTTACCGCCGCCAGGCTGTTGGCTACGGCAAGCTCGCCATCGTTATGGACATGAATGCCCAGGGGCACCTCGGTCTGCTTTTTAACGGCACTAATGGCGGTGGTTATTTCATCGGGGAGCGAACCGCCGTTGGTATCGCAGAGTACCACCACGTCAGCCCCGGCCTCAGCTGCCGCCTCCACCACCCGCAGGCTATAGTCGGGGTCTGCCTTGAAGCCGTCAAAGAAATGCTCGGCGTCAAAGAAGACGGTAAGCCCCTTGCCTTTGAGGTATTTTATGGAGTCGGCGGTCATGCTCAGGTTTTCCTCAAGGCTTGTTTCCAGCACCTGGGTAACCTGCAGTGCTGAGCTCTTGCCGACAATAGTAACCGCCTTTGTTCCAGCGTTAGCCAGAGCCAGAAGGTTGGCGTCAGTCCTGGCTTTAGCCCTGGGGTGGCGGGTGCTGCCAAAGGCGACCAGAACCGAATTCTTCAGCTTGAGGCTTCGCGCCTTATCAAAGAACTCAATATCCTTGGGGTTGGAGCCGGGCCAGCCGCCCTCGATAAAGTGGATGCCTAATTCATCAAGCTTGCGGGCGATGTTCAGCTTGTCCACCACAGACAAGGAAATGCCTTCGCTCTGGGCGCCGTCACGCAGGGTGGTATCATAAAGCTGGACTTTAGACAATTCTCGGCCCCTCCACCTTCTCAGTGATTAAGTCTCCCATCTCCTTCGTCCCCATCTTTGTTTTACCTTCACTCATTATATCATAAGTTCGGTAGCCTTCATTCAGGACTGATTCCACAGCGGTTTCAACGGTCTGTGCCTCTCTTATCAAGCCGAAGGAGTAGCGCAGCATCATCGCCAGGCTAAGAATTGTGGCGATGGGGTTAGCCATGTTAAGCCCGGCGCGGTGGGGGGCACTGCCGTGAATCGGCTCGTACATGCCGAATATTCTGTTTCCCTCACGGGGCACGCCGGCCAGACTGGCTGAGGGTAGCATCCCCATGGAGCCAGCCAGCATTGATGCCTCGTCGGTGAGGATATCACCGAACATATTCTCGGTAACAAGCACGTCAAAGTATGCCGGGTTCTGGATAAGGCGCATGGCGCAGGCGTCTACCAGCATGTGGTCAAGCTCAACATCGGGGTAGTCTTTGGATATTTCCATCGCCACCTGCCGCCAAAGCCGCGAGGACTCAAGCACATTGGCTTTATCCACCGAGGTTAGCCTTTTGTGCCGGCTCCGCGCCAGCTCAAAGCCGACCCGGACAATACGCTCAATCTCCTGCTCGGAGTAGGTCATTGAGTCAGTCGCCCGCCTGCCCCCGGATGTCTGCCACTGCTTTTTGGGCCGGGCGAAGTAAAGCCCGCCGGTAAGCTCGCGGACAAAGATAAAGTCCGCCCCCCTGATAACATCAGGTTTTAGATTGGTATGGTCAACAAGGAAAGGAGAGACCTTGACCGGGCGCAGATTGGCGAAAAGCCCCAGCTCCTTCCGCAGTGCCAGGAGACCGTCCTCGGGGTGGACCTTTGCCCTGGGGTCGTCCCACTTGGGACCGCCGACGGCGCCAAGGAATACCCCATCGCACTTCTTGCATGTCTTTAAGACGTCCTTGGGCAGGGCGGTGCCTGTCTCATCAATAGCCACCCCACCCACCAAGCCGTAGTGCAGGTCGAAGCTGTGTTCAAACCTTTTACCTATTGTCTGTAAGACCTTAATTCCTTCAGCAGCGACCTCAGGACCAACGCCGTCGCCGGGTAAAACCGCAATCTTAAATTGCATCTAAACTCTCCTCGCCAGTCTTCTTTTGGTATATTCAATAAGCCCGCCGGCGGAGATAAGCTCGGCCATAAATTCGGGGTAGGGCTTTGCCCTGAACTCCATGTCATTGGTCAGGTTCTTTATCCTGCCGCCGGACAAATCAACCTCAAGCATGTCTCCAGCCTTGGTCTTATCGGCAGCCTCCTCGCATTCAAGCAGGGGCAAGCCGATATTTATTGCGTTGCGGAAGAAGATGCGGGCAAAGCTCTTGGCGATGACGCAGGAAATACCCGCCGCCTTGATTGCCAGCGGCGCATGCTCCCGAGACGAGCCGCTGCCGAAGTTGGTCGTCGCCACCATTATATCCCCCGGCTTAACCCTCTTTACAAAGCCCGTATCAATACCCTCCATGCAGTGCTTCGCCAGCTCCGCCGCCTCCGAGATATTCAGGTAGCGCGCCGGTATAATGGCGTCCGTGTCAACATTAGCCCCGTATTTATGGACTTTACCTTTTAGCATATTTTTAGAACCCCTCACCCTTTATCCCTCTCCCCTTGACAAGGGGAGAGGGAAGATAATTTTTTTAAAGGGGCTTCACCCATCTTGGGCACCCTATTTAATCTCCTCCGGGCTTGTAATCCTGCCCATTATAGCACTGGCGGCGGCGACGGCGGGATTGGACAGATAGACCTCTGACTTGGGGCTGCCCATCCTGCCCACGAAGTTTCGGTTGGTGGTGGATATACACCTCTCGCCGTCACCCAGCACCCCCATGTGCCCGCCCAGGCAGGGGCCGCAGGTGGGGGGGCTGACTATAGCCCCGGCGGTTATGAATACTTCTATAAGCCCCTCAGCCAGGGTATCAAGGTATACCTGCTGCGAGCCAGGGATAATTATACACCGCACCCCGGGCTTAACCTTATTTCCCTTTAATATCTGGGCGGCGACCTGTAAGTCCTCAAGACGACCGTTGGTGCAGCTGCCAATCACCGCTTGATTTATTTCTATGTTTCCTACCTGGCTCACCGGCTTGGTATTAGCCGGGGAGGGGGGTAGGGCAACCTGAGGCTCAATGTTGGAGACATCATACTTAATAATTTTTGAGTACTCGGCATCATTATCCGGCTCGTATACCAGGTAGGGGCGTTGGGCTCTTGACTTTACATAAAGTTGTGTCTTGTTATCCACCCCGAAGATGCCAGCTTTAGCCCCGGCTTCAATTGCCATATTAGCCATAGTAAACCGACTGTCCATAGACAGGTAGTCTATAGCCTCGCCGCTAAACTCCATTGCCGAGTAGAGGGCGCCGTCAACACCAATATCGCCGATGGTGTAGAGGATTAGGTCCTTACCACTTATCCATTCGCCCGGACTACCGTGATAGGCCAGCTTGATGGTGGACGGCACCTTCATCCAGACGTCTCCGGTGGCCATGGCGGCGGCGATATCGGTTGAGCCCATGCCGGTGGCAAAGGCGCCTAATGCGCCGTAGGTGCAGGTATGGGAATCAGCCCCGATAACCACCTCCCCGGGCAGCACCAAGCCCTGTTCGGGCAGGAGGACATGCTCAATACCGGCTTCACCGAGCTCAAAGTAGATTACTTCCTGCTCACGGGCGAACTCCCGCATTAGCTTTGCCTGCTCGGCGGAGGCAATGTCCTTGTTGGGGACGAAGTGGTCAGGCACCATCACCACCTTTTTGGGGTCAAAGACCTTATCTACGCCCAGTCTCCTAAACTCCCTTATGGCGATGGGGGCGGTGATATCGTTGGCTAGAATCAGGTCTACCCTGACGTTTAAGAATTCGCCCGGGCTTACCCTCTTTTTATCAGCATGGGTAGCCAGTATCTTCTCGGCTAGGGTCAATATAGTTCCTTTCCCCGGTGACTAAAAAATCAGGCTTAAGACCGGTTGTTAGCGAATAGGGCGGGGGAGAAGCAATATAATCAATATCCTACCTAGCTGTTTTCTTAGCCGCCAGCAGCCGATTAAGGGCATTCATATAGGCTTTGGCGCTGGCGACAATAATGTCAGTATCGGCGCCACGCCCGGTATAGGTTATCCCTTCGCTCTCTAACCTTATCAGCACCTCACCGATGGCGTCAATGCCCTCGGTTACCGATTTAACCGTGAATTCGGTGAGTTCATTGGGCACCTTCACTATTCTGTTGATAGCCTTATAAACGGCGTCAACCGGGCCTGTGCCCAGAGAAGCATCCTCAAGGGTTTTACCATCAGGTCCAATAAGCCTGACCGAGGCCGTGGGGATACCTCTATCGCCGCAGGATACCTGAACCTGGTCAAGGTGGTAGGCCTCGGAGATGGTACGTTGCTCCTCAGCCATAAGGGACTCAATATCCCTGTCGGTGATTTCCTTCTTTTTCTCGGCCAGTTCCTTGAAGGCGGCGAAGGCGCGGTTGAATTCCTCCTCGCTCAAGCTGTAGCCCAGCTCGGCGAGGCGCTCTTTAAAGGCGTGCCGCCCGCTGAGCTTGCCCAGCACCAGGCTTGAGGATGGTATGCCTACCGTTTTAGGGTCCATTATCTCGTAGGTTATCGGCATCTTGATTACGCCGTCCTGATGGATTCCTGACTGGTGGCGGAAGGCGTTTGCCCCAACGATTGCCTTGTTGGGTTGGACGACAAAGCCGGTCAGCTCGCTTACCAGTCGGCTGGCTTTATATATCTGGTTGGTGTTGACTCCTGTCTTCAGCTGGAAAAGGTCTTTACGGGTATTGAGCGCCATCACAATCTCTTCCTGGGAGGCGTTACCCGCCCTTTCCCCGATGCCGTTGACGGTGCACTCCACCTGTCGGGCGCCCCGTTTAACCGCCTCCAGGCTATTGGCTACGGCTAGACCCAGGTCATTGTGGCAGTGAACGCTGACTATAGCCTTACTGATGTTGGGCACATTTTTCATGATTCCCTCAATGAGGTTGCCAAACTCATCAGGAATGGCATAGCCCACGGTATCGGGTATATTGACCGTGGTGGCGCCGGCGTCAATAACTACCTCCAGGATTTGATAGATATACTCCGGGGCGGTCCGGCTGGCATCCATCGGCGAGAACTCTATATCGTCAGTGTATTTCTTCGCCCGAACCACCATCTCCCGCGCCGTATGCAAGACCTCCTCGCGGCTCTTCTTCAGTTGATAGCCGAGGTGTATATCCGACGAGGAGATAAACACGTGTATTCGCGGGTGAGCGGCTTTTTTAACCGCTTCCCATGCCCGGTCTATATC
>CAYWCO010000020.1:0-14011 GCA_964456815.1 uncultured Dehalococcoidales bacterium
GATCTGGATTATTGTGGCTGCGGTAGTAATAGTGGGACTGGTTATCTTCTTCGCCGTCAGGCGAAGGGCATATTAATTAGGCAACAAATTGTTGATTTCAGGCTACGCCAGATCTCACGAGTCTATCCCCGCCGGTACTGGACAAAGCAGGAACAGTTTGCTATAATAAATCTCAAGCCATTATGAAAGGAGCAGGAAATTTCATTATGAGGTATGGAGTGACCTAAAGCTAGAAGGATAGCTGTAATGTGGGGGGTCGTTTATTCGTCCACTTAACTGACTGACCTTACCCGAAGACTGGTTCACTTAATAGCTGGTCTATCCATAGTAAACTTTAACTGGTTTGTTGGTATTCATTTCTGAAATTCCTCTCGCAAAACGCCAAATTGGCTTGCTTTCCACGTAATATTCCTTAGATATCCCTCGTTTTCATCTACCATCTCCGCATTTTATGCTTAGACTTCCCACCGCCCCTTTGTTTTCTAGCTAATAGGCATATCCGTATTGGTAAGAGGTAAAATCTAGAACATGATTCGAAAGGGACTGACCGGCGGTAGTTTTAAGCTCCTTAGCGAAGATGATATAGATAAGATTCACCAGACCGCAATGCGGGTAATTGAGGAAGTGGGCTTTGAAATAAACTCAGAACTCGCTCTGGGGCTCTTTGCTGGGGCTGGAGCTTGGGTGGATGAGAAAAAGCGCCGGGTGCGCCTGCCCAGGGAGAAGGCTCTAGAACTGATAAGGATGGCGCCATCAGAGGTTAAACTCTGTGGCAAGGATAAAAAGCATGACATCCTCCTGGGCGGTAACCGAGTATACACCGGAACCGGGGGGACCGCCCTCTATATTTACGAGCCGAATACTGACAAGAAGCGCCTGGCCACTCTGAGAGACCTAAAGCACATTGCTAAACTGGTTGACCGGCTGGATAACATTCACCTTTTCATGTTGCCCACCTACCCCAACAACATACCGGCGAAGCAAGTAGACGCAAACCGGTTTTTTGCCGGCCTGGACAACACCACGAAGCATGTTATGGGGGGTGTTTACACCCCCGATGGGGTAAAGCAGGTAATACGGATGGCAGAAATCGTGGCTGGCTCTCCTGCAGCGCTCCGAGAGCGCCCCCTTATCTCCATGATAACCTGCAGTATAAGCCCCCTGAAGATGGACGGGCAGTACGGTGACATGCTGATAGTCATCTCAAAGAGTGGCATCCCCGTGGTATGCCCTGCTGAACCATTGTGCGGTGCTACTTCACCGATAACCCTTGCCGGAAATCTGGTGATACAAACTGTGGATTCACTGATGGGGGTAATGCTTGCCCAAATCGCCAATCCGGGAACACCGGCCATAATGGGCTCGGTAGCTTCCAGTACTGACCTCAGGGACCTTAAGTATCTTGCTGGCTCAGTTGAGATGGGACTGCTAAATGCGGCTGGTGCCCAGATGGCCCAGTTTTATAAGCTTCCCTTCTATGCCACTGGCGGTATGACCGATTCCAAGGTGCTGGATGCCCAGAGTGGCTACGAGTCTGCCGTTACCAACCTGCTTTGTGCCCTAGCCGGGGCTAATTTTATCCATGATGCTGCCGGACTCATGGAATTCGCCCTAACTGTATGCTATGAGAAGTTTGTCATAGATAACGAAATACTGGGAATGGTGATGAGGGCTGTTGAGGGCATAGCAGTCAACGATGATACCCTAGCCTTTAACCTGATCAAGAAGGTAGGACCGGGAGGCAATTTTATTACCGCCAAGCACACCAGACGCTTTATGCGCCGCGAGCACTACTACACAGACTTGAGTGATAGAAATAGCCGGGAGGAGTGGGAGGCTAAGGGGAGTAAGAGAACCTGGGAGAGGGCAACAAAACAGGCAAGGGAGCTCATAGCTAACCATCAATACAGCTTGCCCCCGCCGGTAAGACAGCGGGTGCTTTCGGAGATACCAGGCATCGTGGATTGACATATGTTAGCAAGGTAACGGTTTAGTATGGGAAAGGATAATGCCTAGAGAAGGAATCTTAGTTCAAAACCCTTATAAGAGGCTGACTGATGAGCAGGTCTCGCGAATTCATCAGGCGTCGATAGAAATTTTGAGTGACCCCGGCCTGATATCCTTTAACCGCCAGGCGGCAGATATATTCAATGCTAATGGGGCAAAGGTTGAGACAATTTCCTCCGGCGAGAGTCCCTGCTGGCTTGTAAAAATACCGGAGAAGCTTGTCCTTCAGGCACTTGATAGCGCTCCCAAGACGGTCAAATTGGGTGCTAGAAATCAGGAAAATACCCTGATAATGAACGGTGAGGAGTCGAGGGTATACTTTATTTCCGGCTCGGAAACGAATATATGGCTAGATGTTGACTTCCCAACCTATGTTAAGAAGTCTGACCGTAATACCGAGATTCGAGTGCCAGAATTTCACCCCCGACGTGGGACTGTTGATGACCTCTGTAATTCGGCACATGTCTGTGAGCACCTGGAGACTCTGGACGGCTATATCCGTACGGTAAATATTCAGGACAAGGATATTACCGAAGATAACAAGGATGTTAACAAGTTCTTTGCTTCCCTGAATAACACCACCAAGCATTTTATGTCGGGGTTAACCAACCTGAAACAGCTTGATAACGTGGTGAACATGGCAAAACTAATAGTGGGTGGTGAAAAGGAGCTCAAAGAAAATCCCATTATTTCCTTCATCACCTGCCTGGTCAAGAGCCCCCTACAGTTTACCGAGGCTACCACCGATACCCTTATTGAGGTCTGCCGAAGGGGACTGCCCGTAGTGGTGTCCTCCTCACCCCAAGCCGGGACCACCGCCCCTATCAAAGAGGCGGGCATTCTGGCTCAAATAAATGCTGAGGTTCTAGCCGGTATAACATTGAGCCAGCTGGTAAACAAGGGGACGCCGGTGCTTTACGGGAGTGTGCCGGTGAGAGCGCGGATGGACACCCTTAGTGATTCCTATGGTTCCGTTGAAACCAGCCAGTACAATATCGACTGTACTCAAATAGCACGATTTTACAAGATACCCAACTATTCTACAGCGGGTGTCTGTGATACCAAGACCCCGGGACAACAAGCATCAATAGAGAGGTTGTTCTCAGATATAGTGGTAACTTTAAGCGGACCCCAGTATTTGCATTGTGCCTACGGGCTGCTTGATTGCAATGCTGTTTTCTGCCTGCTTCAGGCAGTTCTGGACGATGCTTATTTTAAGATGATTAAGTTTTTCCTTAACTCGCCACGGGTTGGTGAAGGTGATATTAACGAAGTCTTAAAGCAGATAAGAGAGGTGGTGGAGACACCACAGAAGATGTACATTCGCCATATCCGCCCAGTTCTGCGCAGCGGGGAGCTCTCGGCGCCTTACCCCTTTGAAGGGGATGGCGAGAGCGATAACGTGCTTGCTCTAGCCTATGAGAGGATGAACCAGCTCCTTGCCCAACCGGTTGAGCATATAGACCCGGCGACTACGGCTAAGATATTCCAGGAAATTCCTGGCCTTTTACCCAGACTTAATGTATATGAAGAAGGGGGATAACAATGAGTGAAGACATAATCGCCTTACTTAAAGAGAATGTTATTCAGGGAAGAAAGACCAAGGAGGATGAAGGGATAGATGAAGGCATGGTCGGTAAACCGGCGGTAGTGGAGCTAATGCAGCAAGCCCTAGAGGAGAAGATCTCTCCGAAGATAATAATTCCCCAGGCTCTGACTGCGGGAATGCATGTCGTGGGGGAGAAATTTGCCTCTAGGGAGTATTTTATCCCGGACATGTTAGCCTCTGCAGAAACGGTGGGGGTGGCTATGGATATCCTGAAACCGCATCTTGAAGCCTCGAATATTGAAACAAAAGGGAAATTTGCTGTAGCCACGGTAAAGGGGGATATTCATGATATTGGCAAAAATATTGTTACTATCCTGCTCAAAGGAGCCGGCTACGAGGTAACCGACTTGGGCGTAGATGTGCCTACAGAAAAGATTGTGGAAGTTGTTAGAAAGGACAAGCCTGATTTTCTAGGGCTTTCGGCGCTACTAACTACCACGATGATAGCCATGGAAGAGATAATTGAAACGCTGAAAGAGAATGGTCTTAGACATAAGGTCAAGGTCTTGATTGGGGGGGCGGCCGTCTCTGATGAATATGCCCAGGAAATAGGAGCCGATGCCTATTGCATAGACGCTTTCCACGCTATTAAGACACTCGATGCTTTCCAAGAAATGAAGGTATAACGCCGATATAAGCACCTAAAGAAAGGATACTGATTATGGCTGGAATTGCTGGAATTCAAGGTACTGACAAAGGTGATTTAGACTCTATTCTTAAGAGAATCAAGCATAGAGGGCCAGATGAGACATGGGTAAATAAGCAGGGGCAAGTAAATTTGGGGTGCCTTGAGCTGAACGTCGGTGGCAACTCCAAACCTGGCTCACATCATACATCTGATGGTAAGAGAGCGGCTGTCCTTGACGGCCGTATATATAATCCGGAAAAATCAAGCATGAGCGATGCCGAGGCTGTGTTGCATTTCTATAACAAGTTTGGCACACACTTTGCCGAGAAGATAGATGGAGACTTTGCCTGTGCTGTAAATGACAACGGGAAGGTGGTACTAGCTCGTGACTGGGCTGGTGTAAAACCTCTTTATTATGGGCACAACGATGGCAGATTATGCTTTGCCTCAGAGGCAAAAGGCTTGGTTGGTATAGCCGACGATGTTAAGGAGTTCCCGCCTGGCTATGTCTACTCCCAGGAGCTGGGATTCCAGAAATATACCTGTCGGGCGGTAGAGACGCCAGAGTTTGAGAACTTCGAGCAGGCCAAGAAGGTGCTGGCTCAGCTGCTGCAAGAAGCCACCGAGAAGCGGATGAAAGACGGCGCTGTGGGCGGAATCTTCTTGAGCGGCGGTTTAGATAGCAGCCTTATAACCTACATGGCGGCACAAATCAAGCCAGATATTGAAGCCTTTACCGTAAGTATGGAGGGAGGGCAGGACCTTCCTCTGGCTCGAGATGTAACCAGTTATTTAGGCATCAAGCATCATGTATTGATGTTTAGCGAAAAGGAGATAAACGAGATACTGCCTCAGGCTATTCACCATATAGAGATGTTTGAGGAAAGCTGTGTGCACGGGGCAATTGCCAACTACCTAGCGGGAAGATTTGTCAGCCCGCATACCAACTGCGTTTTTACCGGAGAGGGGGCAGATGAATTTCTTGGTGGGTATGATGGACAGTTCAAACAGGGAAAGAACCAGGAGGAAGTTGCCAGTGTAGTAGACTTTCTTATTAATGTCGCCCATAATACGGCTCTGCAAAGGCTGGATAGACTGAATGCCGCAAATTCTATAGAATCCCGCACCCCCTTCCTGGATACGAAGGTGATGGATTTCAGCCTGAAGATACCGCTGGGTTGCAAGATTCATGGCTCAGAGCAGGTTGGAAAGTGGATTCTGCGCCAGGCATTTGAGGGTTGCCTGCCTGAGCATATAATCTACCAGACAAAACGGTTTTTCGCCCAGGGTTCAGGCGTGGCACAGATTATGCGCTCACAGGCGGAGAAACATGTCTCCGAAGAGGAAGTGGCAAAACATAACAAGGTAGAGGGTAACCCCTGGTTATCTTCGGTAGAAGAGTTGTATTACTACCGGATGTTCAAGGAAACCTTTCCCCAGCCTGCGTTCGACCGGCTGGTCGGCAGGTGGGACCCCTTCCGGCCAGATTTCTTCCCCCACCAAGCAGGCAGCTAAAAACCCGTATTACTGGTCTCACCTATAACTATATATGGGTGTATAAGAGGTTAGTCTAGCTTTGTGGAGCGGGAGACGGGACTCGAACCCGCGACAACCTGCTTGGAAGGCAGGGACTCTACCAACTGAGTTACTCCCGCATAACCACGCCTATTTTAACCGGAAAAACCACCCTCTGCAAAGAGTAGCTTTACACCCCTTTACAAAACAGCACAAAGCTATAGAAAGCACTACTCCCTTAGCTTGTAGCGCTGTATCTTGCCGGTTGCAGTCTTGGGAAGTTTTTTAATGAACTCTATCCACCGGGGATAGTTATAAGGTGCTATGCTCTTTTTGACAAAGGCTTGAATATCCTTGGCCAGCTCCTCGGATGGATGGTAGCCCTTTCTCAGCACAACGTATGCCTTGGGCTTAATCAGGTAATGCTCGTCGTGTTTAGCCACCACCGCCGCCTCGAGCACCGCAGGGTGGGAAATCAGGGTATCCTCGACCTCAATAGGCGAGACCCATATCCCCCCCACCTTGAGCATGTCATCGCCTCTACCGCGGTAATAGTAGTAACCCTCAGCATCCCGGTAATACCTATCTCCGGTGTCAAACCACTCCCCCAGCATGGAGCTTCTGGTTTTGTCGTGGTGGCGATAGTAATAAGCGAATGTTGATTCTCCCTCTACCTGCAGAGTGCCGACCTTGCCGTCAGGCACTTCCTTGCCTTTATCATTAACAATCCTGGCGCGATACCCCGGCACGAGCTTGCCGGAGCTTCCCGGTTTGATATCGCCGGGGCGATTGGAAATGAAAATGTGCAGCAGCTCGGTTGAGCCAATACCATCCAAGACTTCCAGCCCAAACCTCTCTTTCCATTCAGCAAAGATTTCCTTGGGCAGGGCTTCACCCGCCGAGGTGCAGATACGCAGGGAGGAGATGTCATATTTTTTCTCGGCGTCCTCTACCTCCAGCATATTGGCGTAGAGTGTTGGTACACCGAAAAACACCGTGGGGCGGTAGCGCTGGATGGTTGAGAATATGGTTTCCGGGCGTGGTCTCTCCGGGAGCAGGACTACCGATGCCCCCGTAGCTAAGGGGTAAATAAAGCTGTTGCCCAGTCCGTAAGCAAAGAAGAACTTTGATGCCGAAAAGAGTATATCGTCGTGGTTAATGCCCAGGATGCCCTTGGCATAGCTGTCAATGCAAGCGAAGACGTCGTGTTGAAGGTGAACAGCCGCCTTGGGAAAACCGGTGCTGCCCGAGGTGTAATTCCAGAAAGCGGTATCCTCAAAGGTGGTATAAGCCGCATCCAGTTTATCGGAACAGCGGTCAACGATGTCATGGAAAGAAATATGATAAGCCCTTGACTTCTCACCAACGACGATAGTGTTCTCAAGATAGAGCAATTTCTCCTTAAAACCCTCAATCTCCTCAATAAAATCGGCATCAGCGATAACGGTTCGGGCACGACTGTTATTCAGCAGATAGCGATAGTCGTGCATGGTGTACATGTAGTTAACCGGTACCGGGATAGCCCCGATTTTCATGGCACCGTAGAAGCTAGCCATAGCCTCAGGGGAATCATACATGACGAGGATTACACGCTCCTCCATATGCACACCGAGGATTCTAAGCGCGTTTCCTACCTTGTTTATCAGGCTCTGCATCTCGCTGTAGGTGTAGGTCTTATCCTTGTAGTATACCGCCACCTTATCACCCAGCCCCTTTTCCACCATCTCGTCCACCACCTTGGTGGTTATATTGTAGCGCTGGGGAATATCAGCCTGATATTTATATTGCCTTTCCATAGTGACCCCTCCTCCCCAATATACTTGGTTTCACCTCAGAAAATCAACATACCGTCACCGAAGCTATAGAAGCGATACCTCCAGGCTATGGCTTCCTCATAGGCACGGAGAATAAAGTCCCTGCCGGCAAGGGCACAGACCAGCATCAGTACCGTTGAGCGGGGCAGATGAAAGTTGGTTATCATGCCGCTAGCCACGCGGAACCGGTATCCGGGTAAAGCGAAAAGGTCTACCCAGCCGTCAAACGGCTCCATAATAGATTTTTTACTTGCCTGGGCTGCTGCCTCTACAAGCCTCACCGTGGTGGTGCCAACGCAGATTACCCTCCGCCCCTCCGTTTTAGCCCGGGACAGCTCAGCGGCAACCTCCGGGCTTACGATGCCGTACTCCCTGTGAATGGGGTGCTTAAGCGGGTCATCCTCCTTAACGGGACGAAAGGTATCAAGCCCGACATGAAGGGTAACAAAGAGCATACGAACCCCGCTTTGCTCTATCCTATTAAGCAGTTCCGGGGTAAAGTGAAGTCCAGCGGTGGGGGCAGCGGCGCTACCCAGAACCCGAGCGTAGACCGTCTGATAGCGCTCAGGGTCGGACAAAGGACTCTTGATATAGGGTGGTAGGGGAACCCTGCCCAGCTGCGGTAGCGGCGCTTCGTCGGAGAAGCTTATCACCCTTGTCCCATCCTCCCCTACCCCAATTACCTCAGCCAGGACCCCGGTCTTATCCCCACCCTCAATCTCAACCCTGGTGCCAACGCCCACCCTTTTCCCCGGCTTAACCAGCGCCTCCCAGACAGCCCCCTCAAGCCGGTGCAGAAGCAATAGCTCCACCCTGCCCCCGGTATCAACCTTCCTCCCGGTAAGCCGAGCCGGTATAACACGGCTATCATTAAATACGAGGACGTCCTCGGCACGCAAATAATCAACGATTTCAAAAAAGCGTTGGTGCTCTACCCGGCCATCGCTCCGGTCCAAGACCATGAGCCGGGAGCGGTCCCTTGGTTCAACCGGGGTCTGGGCAATAAGCTCGGGGGGGAGGCTGTAATCAAAATCGCTGGTTCTCATACTACTAAAATAGTATAGCAATAACCTCGCCCTTGATGCCACTCCACCACTCGTGATAAAATGGCTAGACTTTATGAATCCAAGGACAGATTGGGAACCAAAGCTGGTCGGCTTCCTCTGCAAGTGGTGCAGCTATGCCGGCGCCGATTTAGCCGGAACCAGCCGCAGGAAGTATCCAGCTAACATGAGGGTAATAAAGGTGCCCTGCTCCGGCAGGGTAGACTCGCTGTTTATCCTCAAGGCGCTGCGCCTGGGTTTCGACGGCATCCTCATTTCCGGATGCCACCCCGGCGAGTGCCACTACCAAACGGGAAACTACCGCGCCCGAAGGAGGGTAGCCATAACCAAGAGGTTCCTTGAGTACCTCGGTGTTGAGCCCGAGAGGATTCAGGCAAGCTGGGTCTCAGCCTCAGAAGGGGGAAAGTTCGCTGACGTCGTCACCGAGGTGACCAACGGGGTAAAGGAGGTCGGTCCCAACCGGCTTTTTGCTGAAAGACAGGGAAATGGAACAAAGGCTAAGAAACGAGGCTAGGACACTACTGGAGCAGGGTAAGGTTGACTGGTTTATCGGCTTTGAACCGGGGAGCCTGAAGTTTGCCACCACCCCCCTCATAACCAAGGATAAAAACGATACCGAGCGCCTGGTAATCAACTCCTTTATCGTCAATAACCTGGCTGATTTCCTCACCCAGATAAAGGGGCGGGTGGGCATCGTGGCTAAGGGCTGCGATAGCCGCTCCATCGTCAGCCTGATACAGGACAACAAGGTAGCGAGGGAGGACGTGGTGATTCTGGGTGTCCCCTGCACCGGACTTATCGACCTAAGCAAGGTGGAAAAGCTAACAGGTAAATACAGGGATGAGCTGGACGATATTACCAGGGAAGGGAACAAGGTAACGATAAAGGTCAACGGCAATAAAAAGGACTTCCCCACCACCCAGCTCCTCTTTGACCACTGCCTTGCCTGCGAGCTGCCCACCCCCAA
This sequence comes from uncultured Dehalococcoidales bacterium, assembly GCA_964456815.1. GTDB lineage: Bacteria > Chloroflexota > Dehalococcoidia > Dehalococcoidales > BS750m-G39 > CAVTZP01. The sequence continues at coordinate 9,605 of CAYWCO010000020.1, forward strand.
GGAGTATGACGTCCTCCTCGGTGAGCCAAGCCCCCCAATTGCCAATCCTGTGGCCCAGGAGAAGATTGAGAAGCTGAAGCAGCTAGCCCCGGAGGAGAGGTGGGGGGTGTGGGAGAAGGAGCTAAGCCGCTGTATCCGCTGCTACGCCTGCCGAAATGTCTGTCCCGCCTGCTTCTGCCAGCGGTGTTTTGTTGAGGAGACCGAGCCGCAGTGGGTATTCCCGGCGCCGCGCTGGCAGGACAACCTGATGTTTCAGATAATAAGGAATATCCATGTCGCCGGAAGATGCACCGACTGCGGTGAGTGCGAGCGTGCCTGCCCGGTGAATATCCCGTTAAGAAGCCTGGCCAGGGAGATGTACGATATTGTGGGTGAGCTTTTCCAGTTTAAAGCCGGCATGGACAAGGACGCTCCGCCACTACTGACCCACTACGAAGAAGAAGAGGCTGAAGGTATCTTCAGGTAGAGATGGCAAATAAGAAGATAAACAAAAAGGATATAGCCAAGCTCCTTAATCAGTGGGGACAACAATTTGCCGTGTTCGTTCCGTCAAGGGAAAGCGGGGTGGCGGCAATGGCTAAGTGGGATGGCAAAGACACCAGCTTCTTAGACTGGTACCGAAACACGGTTGTCCCCCCCAAGTCTAACTTCCTCCCCCCTATGGAGGAAATGTTCCGCTTCCAGAAGGACAAAGAGGGCTACCAGATAGAACTGCCGCCAGACGGGGGAAAGCAGTTAATCTTTGGCATACGCCCCTGTGATGCCAGAGCCATGGCGATAATAGATGCTAATTTTAAGGACTTATACCAGGACCCCTACTACCTCTCCCGAAGAAACAGCGCGGTATTAGTCGGGCTGGGGTGCGATAACCCCAGCGAGAGTTGCTTCTGCACCTCAATGGGCGTCAGCCCGGCTGAGTCAAACGATGTTGACCTGATGCTCACCGATATCGGTGATGAGTTCCTGATTGAAGAGGTTAGCGATAAGGGCAAAGAGCTAATCGCCAAGACCACCGGCTTAAAAGGGGCGACCAAGGACGATGAGGCCAAAGCCAAAGAAGCCAAAAAAGCGTCTTATGATAAGGTTACCAGAAAATTAGATACCGAGGGTATCGCTGATAAGCTACAAGCCAGCTTTGATGATGAAGACTTCTGGGAGAAGGTAGCCGCCAAGTGCGTAAGCTGCGGCATCTGCACCCTGCTCTGCCCCACCTGCTATTGCTTTGATATTAATGACGAGCTGGTCAGGCAGCAGGGAACGAGGTTCAGGAGCTGGGATAGCTGCGGCTTCCCCACCTACACCAAGATGCCGATGGAAAACCCCAGGGCTGAGAAGTGGCGGCGGGTGAGACAGAAGGTATGCCATAAATTTGAGTTCTACCCCATGAGCTTTGACGTCATCGCCTGCACCGGCTGCGGCAGGTGCATTCGCCTCTGCCCGGTGAACTGGGATATTACTCAGGTGCTGGAGAGCGTTCCAGCCAAGGCAAAGGTAAGAAAATGACGACGACCAATACCAGACCAAGCAAATTCCTAGCCCGGGATAATGCCTATCTACCCCATATCGCGGTTATAGAGAAGATAATTGAAGAAACGCCCGGTATCAGAACCTTTCACTTCAATTTTAAGGACAGGACGCTGCAGAAGGAGTTCAGCTTTGAGTCCGGGCAGTTCGGCGAATACTCAATATTTGGTATCGGCGAAGCCCCATTCTGCATTTCCTCCAGCCCCACCCACCACCACCACCTTGAGTTTACCGCCCAGCGCGTGGGCAGGGTAACCAACGCCCTGCACCGGCTCGCTGTCGGCGCTGAGATTGGCTTCAGGGGACCCTACGGCAACAGCTTCCCCCTTGACTCCCTAAACGGCAAAAACTTGGTCTTTGTCGGCGGCGGCATTGGTCTTGCCCCGCTACGGTCTCTAATCTGGAACGTGATTGACAACCGGAAGAAATATAAAAATATAGCTATTGTCTACGGCGCCCGTACCCCCACCGACCTATGCTTCCAATATGACCTAGATGCCTGGAGCAAGGATAAAACAATAAAATCTGTAACCACCGTCGATAGGGGGGATGAAAGCTGGAAGGGCAAAGTGGGCGTGGTGCCCAAGATACTGGAGGAGGCAGCCCCCTCAGCCAAGAACGCGGTGGCTATCGTCTGCGGGCCGCCGATTATGATACGGTTCACCTTCCCCGTGCTGGAAAAGCTCGGCTTTACCCCGGAGCAGATGCTCACCACACTGGAAAAGCGAATGAAGTGCGGCATCGGCAAGTGTGGAAGGTGCAATATCGGCAATATCTATGTCTGCCGCGACGGGCCGGTTTTCAGCTACGCCCAGATTAAAAACTTCGTCTCCAGCGAGTACTAAACCAGCGCCCCCTCCATCTCAGCCACGATTTGCTCATTGGTATAGTGGTCAAGGCTTACCGCATCACTGAAGCAAGCGGCAATACAGGCGCCGCAAGCCTTGCACAGTGCTTCATTGACCCGGCACACCCCCTTCTCCTCGTCAAAGTCAATGGCACTATAGGGGCAGACCAGCCGGCAGACCTGGCAGCCGGAGCATATCCTCTCGTCAATCACGGCGGTAGCAGCTTCAATCTCCACCCTCCCCTTGCTGACTATAGCCAGGACCTCAGCCGCCGCCGCCGAAGCCTGAGCCACGGTATCGGGTATATCCTTGGGACCCTGGCAGCAGCCGGCGAGAAATATGCCGTCGGTCATGGTCGCCACCGGCTCCAGCTTGGGGTGCCTCTCCAGGAAGAAGCCATCGGCGCTGCGGCTGATATTAAACAGGCGGGAAACAGCCTCAGCGTCCAGCTGCGGCTCAAGGGCACAGCTAAGAACAACCATGTCCACCGGCAGTCGTCTCTGCCGCCCCACCAGCGTGTCCTCAAACTGGACGATAAGCTTGCCCTTCTCTTCAGAAGTCTCAGCGACGTTGGTTATCTCAGCGGGACGCCCGCGAATAAAAACCGTCCCCTCTTTAAGAACGCGGTTATAAAACTCCTCATAGCCCTTGCCGAAACTCCGTATATCAATATAGAACTCGTAGACCTCGGTCTCGGGCATATGCTCCCTTACCAGATGGGCGAACTTCATGGAATACATGCAGCAGACGCGGGAGCAATACTCGTGGTACTTCTCATCCCGGCTGCCAACGCAGTGAATAATACCAATGCTCTTCGGGGTTGAGCCATCCTTGAGCACAATATTGCCATCGGTGGGACCTGAGGAATTGACCATGCGCTCAAACTCAAGGCTGGTGATAACATTGTCCAGCCTCTTATAGCCGTAGCTATAGATGGGGGTGGGGTCAAAGAGGTTAAAGCCGGTGGCTAAGATTATGGAGCCAACCTCAACCTCAACCACCTTGTCCTTCTGCTCAAAATCTATCGCCTTCGCCTCGCAGAACTTCTCGCAGGCACGGCACTTGCCACTTAAGAAATAGGCGCAGTGCTCCTTGTCAATGACCGGTATATTGGGCACAGCCTGGGGGAAGGGGGTATAGATAGCCTTTCTCTTGCCCAGACCGGCTTCAAACTCGCTATCCACCTTCCACGGGCACTTGGTCTGGCACAAGCCGCAGCCGGTGCAAAGAGCCTCGTCTACGTAACGCGCCTTCTTCCTGACCTTGACCTTGAAATTGCCGATATAGCCGGAGACCTCTTCCACCTCACTATAGGTCAACAGCTCAATATAGGGGTGGGAGCCAACCTGCGTCATCTTGGGGGTCAGGATGCACGCCGAGCAGTCCAGGGTGGGGAAGGTCTTATCCAGCTGCGCCATATGCCCCCCGATGCTAGGCTCTTTCTCCACCAGATAGACCTTATGCTCGGAATCGGCAATCTTAAGTGCCGCCTGAATTCCGGCAATACCCCCACCCACCACCAGGGTATCGGGATTGACCGGAACCTCCCTCGCCTCCAGTGGCTGATGGTAATATACCCGCCTCACGGCGGCGCTGACTAAAGCTCTGGCTTTAGCGGTAGCTTCTTCCCTGTCCTCGGTCACCCAGGAAGCCTGCTCGCGAATATTAGCCATCTCAAAGAGATAGGGATTTACCCCCGCTTCCTGACAGGCATGGCGGAAGGTAGGCTCATGCATCGTCGGGGAGCAGGAAGCAACCACCACCCGGTTAAGCCCCTCCTCCCTAATATCCTTTTTAATCATCTCCTGGCCCGGCTCGGAGCACATAAACTTGTAGTCGCGAGCCACCACCACCCCCTCAAGACCCTGGGCGAAGCGGGCGACCTCTTCGGTATCAACCGTCCCCGCGATATTGCTGCCGCAGTGGCAGATATAAACACCAATTTTAGGCTCCACTCTTAACCTCCGTTCTACCGACAAAATACTACCATAAATCCGCTTGCTCCAACAAGCTTTATGTATTAACCCCATCCCCC
>CAYWCO010000021.1:0-13989 GCA_964456815.1 uncultured Dehalococcoidales bacterium
GGAAAAAAGACACGGGTTAAAAACGGGTGGGGCTGGGAAGAAAAGGGTAAGTTAAAAGCGAAGGCAGGTTGCTAAATGACCTCCTAAAATGTTATCATAAATCAAAAGGCAAGCTATTATGTCAGCTCTGAGTGAGCTCTATCAAGAGATTGTACTTTGCCAGCAGTGCGAGATAGCCAAACATCGAAATAAGGTGGTGCCTGGTGAGGGGGCGGAGGACGCCAAGATAATGTTTATCGGTGAGGCACCGGGGTGGCACGAGGACCAGCTGGGGCGTCCATTCGTCGGACCGGCGGGTAAATTCCTAGATGAATTGTTGGCTTCTATCAGCCTGACGCGGGAACAGGTCTATATCGCCAACGTGATTAAGTGCCGCCCCTCGTCAAACCGCGACCCCCTGCCTACGGAAATCCAAAATTGCCGCCAGTGGCTGGAACGCCAGATTGAGCTCATCCACCCCAAGATGATTGTAACCCTGGGGCGCTACTCCATGGCGATGTTCTTCCCCGGCAAGAGCATAAGCAAGATTCATGGTACGGCGCAAAAGCACGGTGATACTATCTACTACGCCATGTATCACCCGGCGGCGGCGCTCCACCAGGCAAGCCTGCGCCAAGCCATAGAGGAGGATATGCTAAAAATCCCGTCACTGCTGGCTGAGGCAGAAAATATTAAAGAAGAGGAAAAACAACCAGAACAACTAACTATGTTTTAGGTAAAAATTATGAGTAAACCAAGATTAAAAATAATTCCCCTAGGGGGGCTATCTGAAATCGGCAAGAATATGATGGCGATGGAATATCAGGATGACATCATCATCATTGATGCCGGCCTGATGTTCCCCGGGGAGGAGATGCTGGGTATTGACCTGGTAATCCCTGACATCAGCTATTTGCTGGAGAAGCGGGATAAAATAAGGGGCATAGTCATCACCCATGGCCATGAGGACCACATTGGCGCCCTGCCCTACCTCCTGCCGCAGCTTAAGGTGCCCGTCTATTCCACAAGGCTTACCAACGGACTTATCTCGGTAAAGCTAAAGGAAAGAAGGGCACTGGCTGGGGCTAAGCTAAGGGTCATACAGTTCGGCAGCCAGATTACACTGGGAAAATTCAAGGTTGAATTCTTCCCCGTTTGCCACAGTATACCCGACGCCGCCGGTCTAATTATATCCACGCCAATCGGCACTATTATTCACAGCGGGGATTTCAAGCTTGATTACACCCCGGTTGACGGCAAACCAACCAACCTCTCCCGCTTAGCTCAGCTCGGGGCGCAGGGGGTATTGCTTCTGCTCTCCGATTCCACCTACGCCGAGCTCCCCGGCTATACCCCCTCAGAGAGGGTGGTCGGCGAGACGCTGAACCGGGTCATGGCTGAGGCACCGGGGAGGGTAATCGTGACCACCTTCTCCTCGCTGGTATCCCGCATCCAGCAGGTTATTGATTCGGCAGCAAGATACCAGCGCCGCGTCTTTATTATCGGGCGCAGCATGACCGATATAGTGCGCATGACCCTTGAGCTTGGCTATCTAAAAACACCCGACGGCATACTGGGCCGGATTGATGAACTTAAAGGTATGCCTCATAATAAGGTCGTCCTTATCACCACCGGAAGCCAGGGGGAGCCAACCTCAGCCCTGGTTAGAATCGCCAATCGCGACCATCGCCAGGTTCATATCATCCGTGGGGACACCGTGGTCCTCTCGGCAACCCCCATCCCGGGCAACGAAGCGCTAATCAACCGGACGGTGGATAACCTTTTCAAGCAGGGGGCTCAGGTTCTCTATGCCAAGGTAGCGCCGGTTCATGTCCACGGGCACGGTAGTCAGGAAGAGCTGAAACTAATGCTAAATCTGGTCAAGCCAAGGTTCTTTATGCCTATCCACGGCGAGTATCGCCACCTGAGCCTGCACACTAAGTTAGCCCAGTCGCTGGGTATCCCTGAGAAAAATACCTTCCTGCTGGAAGACGGCGATGTCCTTGAGCTCAGCCCGCAGGGGGGGAGAAAAACAGGCAAGGTCAGCTCGGGCAATGTTTATGTTGACGGCCTGAGCATGGGTGATATTGGCAGCGTTGTCCTTCGTGACCGCCGGATGCTATCCCGGGACGGTGTAGTGATGGTGATTATCACCGTTAACCGCCAAACTGGCAAACTGGTGGGGCGCCCCGATATTGTGTCGCGGGGTTTTGTTGAGCCCGGGGAGACCAAGGACATGATAGAGAAGAGCCGCGACCTGGTAGCCCACGCCTTAGACCATAGCGGCGTCCGCCCCGCCGAGTGGGGCTTTATCTACCGGAAAGTCAGGGACATATTGAATAAGTTTTACTATGACCAGACCAAGCGCCGTCCCATGATTCTTCCGGTTATGGTAAAGGTTTAGAAAGTTATATGGCTAAGAAGAAGGTTAATGCCAGGCAAAAGCCAAAGGGAGAGTCAGGGTGGCGCGAGTTTTGGCACTTCATAGCGCTGCCACCGGTGCGCCGCCTTATACTCATCCTCATTATCATCGGGCTGCTCTACTGGCAGCGGGAAAATATTACCTCACTGGCAAATGAGACCTATGCCCTCTTCGGGTGGGGGTTTTTCTTTCTCGTCGCTACCCTTGTCACCCTGGTGGTGGTAATCTGGCGGCGCAGGGTACTATCCTCCATCTACCACTGGAACCAGTGGCTCGGCAGTTTTGCCTTTACCCTGGCGGCCTGGGGGGTGCTGGCTTTCTTCCAGCTTGGCGGCAGCTTTGGGCAGGGTATCATCGGCAGCCCCGATTTCCTCGGTGGCCTCCGCCTTTTCGGGCTGGCGGTTGTAGGCTTTGTTTTTGTTGCCCCCGGACTTTCCCTGCGCCTGCTGGTTAAATTCTTCTCCTGGACGGGGGAGCAGCTCAAGAAACGTCCTGCCCCCAGACCGGTTACCTATACCGAGCCTACTACAGAAGAGCCGATACCACCCCAGGTAGCTATAACCCAGCAACCGCTGACCAGGGAGCCTGAGGCTGAGGTTACGCCACCACTGCTTACCCCCACCCCGACCCAGCAGGAACTGAGGCAGGTAGCCCAGGAGGTATGGAAGAAATACGGCGAATCACCTTCGCTGGTTACCGTTGACGGCTGGCGCTTGCCGCCAATTGAAATTCTGGATACCACCCACGACGTCGAGTTTGGTCAGGCGGATAACATGCAGAGAGCCAGACTGATTGAAGAGGCTCTAGTCAGCTACGGCGTTGAGGCTAAGGTGGTGCAGATAAATGCCGGACCAACGGTTACCCAGTTTGGCGTCGAGCCGGGCTGGGATAGGAAGATGAAGGAGATAAAGGAAAGGGATAGGGACGGAAACATTAAGGTAAAGGTGGAGGAGGTGTCCAAGACCAGGGTCAAGGTGGAGAAAATCACCTCCCTGGCCAACGACCTGGCTCTGGCTCTGGCGGCACCCAGCATCAGGATTGAAGCCCCGGTCCCGGGTAAGTCGATGGTGGGGATTGAGGTGCCCAATACCGTCCTGGGTCTGGTCAGTCTGCGCGGGGTAATAGAAACCAGCGCCTTTCAGAAACTAAGGTCAAAGTCCAAGCTGACGCTGGCAGTGGGTAAAGGAGCCGGCGGCGAGGCGGCAGCGGCTGACCTCTCCCGAATGCCCCATCTGCTTATCGCCGGGGCAACGGGGAGCGGCAAGACCGTTTGCCTAAGTTCCACCATCTGCTGCCTCATGGTACATAACACGCCCAATGATGTTAAGTTTATTATGATTGACCCCAAGCGGGTGGAGCTGACCGTTTTCAACGGCATACCTCACCTGGCTACCCCGGTTATAGTTGATACCAATAAGGCTATAGGTATACTGCGCTGGCTCAACAAGGAAATGGACAAGCGCTATCAGACGCTGGCTACCGCCGGTGCCCGTAACATTGATGGTTACAACAAGAACAAGGAAGGGGATGAAAGGCTCCCCTACCTGGTACTTATTATTGATGAGCTTGCCGATTTAATGATGGCCGGCTTTGATGAAGTGGAGCATACCCTCTGCCGCTTAGCCCAGCTTGCCCGGGCGGTTGGCATTCACCTTATCGTGGCTACCCAGCGCCCATCGGTAGACGTGGTAACGGGGCTGATTAAGGCTAACTTCCCCACCCGTATCAGCTTTGCCGTAACCTCCCAGGTCGATTCACGCACCATCCTCGACATGGGGGGTGCCGAAAAACTGCTGGGGCGGGGGGATATGCTCTATATGCCGACTGAGGCAGCCAAGCCCAAGCGCCTCCAGGGCTGCTATGTCTCCGACGCCGAAAGGGAACGATTGGTCTACTTCTGGAGCAGCCAGCGCCGAGAAGAGGTGGCAATGCCCGGGGTTGAAGAGCTTGTCCCACCCCCGACCGGAGTCAGGGGAGGCTTCCCTGAGGACCCGCTTCTGGACGCCGCCAAGCAGTTGGCAAAGGAACACAGGTATATCTCTACCTCTTTCCTACAACGGAAGCTGCACATCGGCTACCCCCGGGCGGCTCGCCTCATGGAACAGCTTGAGGAAGAAGGCTTCAGGAGAGAAGGGGAGGGGTAAACTAATTTCTACTCCTTAGCTCCGGCATATGCCGTCAACCATGACCACAAAGCCCATATCCAGAGTGCAATCGCTACCAGGAACCACTCGGTTGACCACAGGCCAAGTGCTCTATCCATAGCGCCGCTTATTATTCCCATTATTAAGCAGGCTAAGCCCAGAGCCTCTAAAACCATTGCTGCTAGCGCATGGAATTTAGGCCCTCTTCCGAACAGTAGAAACTTCAACTTCTTTGGAACTGCTGCCATCTTCGTTGCCTCCTTGGTGAGCAATTTTATTGCTCTTCGTTATTCTCAGCTCTGCCCTCTTCAAGAAGCTTAGGCTCCGGCATCATAAGCTCATGAGGGTTGAAGGTGCTCCTCTCCAGCATCTCCGGTATAACCGCCCCGCAGGTAATAAACTTCTGGACAGAATCAACCAATTTTACGCGAAGCAATTCGGCTTCCTCATGCCCGATTTTATTCTCATTTTCCAGGGTCCAAATTTCATTAATAGCCGGCAGTGATTTTGCCACCAATTCAACCCTCTGCGCAATCTGGCGCTCGCGGAAGAACATAATCCTATCCCAGAGTGAGAGCAGAATTTCTTTGACCATTTCCATAACCTTGGCTGCACCGAGGAACTCAAACGTCTTCTCGCTACCGGCATCACAGCCAACCATAGTCAGATAAACGGTAGGGTGCTTAAGGAGCATAGAGGAAGTATCGTACAGCGAGGATACACTGGCCAGAAGGTCGGTGATGCGGTCTATGGTGGGTGGATGTTTGCTATCTTCAATAAGGATAGTGGTCAGCAGCGCCTTACCCTTATATTCATCGGGGATTTCCTCGGCGCTTTTTTGCGTGGCGGATAGATACTCAGGTTTAATTAATTCCAAAAACAAGGGAAGGTAGTTTACGGCAAAATATAAATACCTGTTCCATACGAACATAGTGCCGGGTCTGCCCTCCTTGGTGTAAACGACCTCCGGCCATTTTTCTGAATTAGTTATACTACTCAAATGAAGAATGTCAGCTATTTGTTGCTCAACAGGCCCGTAATCCTTTGCCAGAAGGGAATACTCATGCAACCTAGACATCAAGTAGGCGTTAAAGGGTTCTCCTTCGGGCGGCCCCTCGCGCAGGGTCTTCTCAAAGGCTTCAAAAATGTGACTCTCATTAATAGCGTCAATGATTTTTTTGCTGGCTTCTATAAGTTCCATTCGTTTCATGTTAGCCCCCAGACAGGATACTTCGTGTCTTTAATAATAGCATATAACATAAGCTATGGTTTGTCTATAAAATTTAATTGCTTACTTCCTCCCCAACCTCTTCATCACCGCGTCAAGATAAATCTTAGCCAGGTTTTTGCCGTGCTTGGACATGCGCTCCCGCTTCTTCTTGAGCTTCTTCTCCCGGCGCTCCTGCCTTGTTTCTATACGCCCGTTACTCATGTCCGCTCCAAATTATCTTATCACCCATCCCCCTTTATCCCCCTTCCCTCATAGGGAAGGGGGAGTGCAGATAAGAGAGGGGCGAAGCCCCTCTCTAAAATCTCTTCCCCCTCTCCTTACCCAAATCCAAAGGAGAGGGGGATATAGGGGGTGTGGTTACAAAATCCTCAGCCAGATTCTTTCTCAGCTCAATAATGCGGTCCCGGAGCAGGGCTGCCTTCTCAAACTCCAGATTTCTGGCGGCAGTCCTCATCTGCGACTCCAGCTCCTTGACCAGACGGGCGACATCCTCCCTGGTGGCAGGGCGAGCGGCAACATAGTCAGCCCGCGTCTCGGCGACAACCTTTACCCTTTCGGTGATGTCCTTGATTGCCTTTCTTATTCCCTGAGGGGTAATGCCGTGCTCCTTATTATAGACTTCCTGTATTCGGCGGCGGCGCTTTGCCTCATCAATAGCTCTAGCCATGGAACCGGTAACGGTATCGGCATACAAGATGACATGCCCGTCTATATGCCGGGCGGCACGCCCCATGGTCTGGATTAACGCCCCCTCCGACCTCAGATAGCCTTCCTTATCGGCGTCAAGAATCGCCACCAGGCTTACCTCGGGCAGGTCAAGCCCCTCCCGGAGCAGGTTTATGCCGACAACAACATCGTAAACACCAAGACGGAGGTCTCGCAATATCTCCACCCGCCCCAGGGTCTCAACCTCGGAATGGAGATAGTGTGTCTTTACCCCCATCTCCAGCAAGTAATCAGCCAGCTCCTCAGCCATTCTCTTGGTCAGGGTAGTCACCAGACAGCGCTCGCCCTTGTCCACCCTGCTCTTAATCTGCTCAAGGAGGTCATCAATCTGCCCCCTGGTCGGCTTGACCTCAACCGTGGGCTCTAATAACCCGGTGGGTCTGACCAGCTGCTCCACAACCTGCTGGCTGTGCTGGTACTCATACTCTGCCGGCGTGGCTGAGGTATAGATAACCTGCTTAATGCGCTGCTGAAACTCATCAAAGTTAAGGGGGCGGTTGTCCAGCGCCGAGGGCAGGCGGAAGCCGTAGTCCACCAGCGTCTGCTTGCGGGAGATGTCGCCGCGATACATGCCCCGAATCTGGGGCAGGGTCATGTGCGACTCGTCAATGAAGAGCAGGAAGTCATCGGGGAAGTAGTCAAGCAGTGTCCACGGTGGGCTGCCCGGGGGGCGCCCTGCCAGGTGGCGGGAGTAGTTCTCCACCCCGGCGCAGTACCCCGCCTCCCGCAGCATCTCAATGTCGTAGTTAGTTCTGGCTTCAAGACGCGCCGCCTCCAGCAGCTTCCCCTGCTCTTTCAGCTCCTTGAGCCTTTCTTCCAGCTCCTGCTTTATGCTCTCTATCGCCAGCATCAGCTTTTCATGCGAGGTAACGAAGTGCTTTGCCGGGTAGATATCCACCGCCTCCAGCTCACTAAGCAGCTCGCCGGTTAGCGGGTCTATCTGGATAATGCGCTCAATATCATCGCCGAAGAACTCAACCCTGAGGGCTAACTCCTCATAGGCGGGCTGAATTTCCAGGGTATCACCGCGAATACGGAACTTGCCCCGGGTGAAGTCAATGTCGTTGCGCTCATATTGCATATCAACCAGCTGGCGGAGGAGCTTTTCCCGGCGGTAGCTCTCCCCCCGCCTGAGGCTGCAGACAAAGCTACGGTATTCTTCGGGTTCACCCAGGCCGTAGATGCAGGACACCGAAGCCACAATGACCACGTCCCGCTGCTCAAAGAGGGCGCGGGTGGCGGAGTGGCGGAGCTTGTCAATCTCCTCGTTTATGTCCGCCTCCTTCTCAATGTAGGAGTCAGTGCGGGGGATATATGCCTCCGGCTGGTAGTAATCGTAGTAGCTGACGAAGTACTCCACGGCGCTATCGGGGAAGAACTCCTTGAACTCGGTGCAGAGCTGGGCAGCCAGGGTCTTGTTGTGGCAGATAACCAGCGTCGGCCTGCCTACCCTGGCGATGACATTAGCCATGGCGAAGGTCTTGCCGCTCCCCGTAACCCCCAGCAGCGTCTGGTGCTTAAAGCCCTTGCTAAGCCCCTCCACCAGCTTATCCACCGCCTGGGGCTGGTCGCCGGTCATCCTGAAATCAGAGACTATTTGAAATTCGGGCATAATAATAGTATATCTTTAAAGAGGTTTTTTATCTACCTCACCCCCTTAGTCCCCCTCTCCTTCAAAGGAGAGGGGGAGGGAAAGAAAAAGAGAGGCTTCGCCTCTCTTAGACACTCTGCACTATTGACATATGAAGGTTAGTTATGTAGACTATGGCAAATTTAGTTGAAGGAACGGAGGAAAAAAATGCCCAATAGTGTTTACAAGTTTATCACACTTGTAGGGACCAGCACCGAGTCGTGGGAGAAGGCAGCCACAACCGCCGTGGAGCAGGCATCAAAGACACTGCGCGACCTTCGCATTGCCGAGGTTGAGGAATTTGATTTGCAGCTTGAGGACGGTAAGGTCCGCGCCTTTCGGGCGAAGGTGAAGCTCTCCTTCAAGTACGAAGGTAGTTAAGCAATATTGTAACCTCACCCCCTGTGTCCCCCTCTCCTTAAAAGGAGAGGGGGAGGGGTTAAAAAAGAGAGCGCGAGGCTCTCTTAGACTCTCTTGCTTTGGGGTGGGGTTATAAAATTATGATCATTCAGTGTCGAGGAGATCACCGTTTTCCAAAATATTTTCATCAAGAATTGCAAGTTTCTTGTCTTTACCTTTTTCGAGGTCGTCTAACGGATATCTTAGAGATAACGCAAGAAATTTCCGAATAGACTGGCGGAGGTATTCCTCGGTTTTAGGGGTAATCTCCTTCAATTCACGCCTTTTTACCTGATTACTACCGTGCACGATGTTGCCCCTTAGGTTATATGCTCTCTTCATATTGCTAAAAATGACTTCCCTTTCGCCTTTATCCTTTTCTAATAGGGAGGCAGTTCTTAAAGCTAACTTGTATCCAAGTTCCTTGTTGTCTCCTATGTACAAAGACTCAAAAGCTATCATCTGGTCAATTAGCTTATCATTACTATCGCCATCTACGTAGCTTGAGTGAAATCTACCTATGGCAATATCTAGATCGTGCTTATTTTCACGATATTTACTTATTTTTTCAAATAAATTACCAACAACGGGTATATCTGCTTCTGCCAGCTTATAGTCTTCTTCCCCAACATAGTATGTGTCATATTGCCCGCATAAATAATTAGAAACACTAATACCGACGGTATTCGAACTAGGCGAATAAAGAGAAAATGCCCTGGGTATTATTAAACCACTGTGACATAGGCGAAAAGCAGTAAAGAGATTTACGAAGAAACTAGTTATTTTAAAAAGGTCATCCGTGGTATTTCTGAGATTTTTATGTTGCGGGGCTACTTGGCTATGGGGAACCATGAGTATCCACTTAGTTGCGTATGCACGACGCAGCTGCAGCGCAGATTTCCCCTCCTTAGTTTTTACAAATTCTTTAATAACAGGACTAGCTTCTGGGTCTCTATAATCTTCTATCCTACATTCCCCAAATACTTGAATTTGCTTTTTATCACTCTCAAAATAAAACAAAGGGCAGAGCCAGTATCCAATAGGGTCATAATTGTTGGCATCCATCTGTGTCAAATTCCCTCAAACCTCCATCAAATCAAACCCGCTCGCTTTATCGGGGAGGCGGGCGGCTTTGGCGCCCAGAATCTCGTAGATGATGGCTTCCCCCACCAGCCAGGTCTTGACGCCGGGGCGGAGGCAGCCGGTGAGGGTCTGACCGGAGCGTCCCAGGGCGGCGTGGATATGGAGGACGGGCTTGCCGTCTTTATCGGGGGCGATTATGCCCACCCCCACCACCTCGTGGGCGCCGTCAACGGGGAGGAGCATGGGTTCGGGGGGCATTTCCTCTGAATCACGGGGGCCGACGACAACCTCGCCGCTGCCGATTCCACCCACCAGGATAACCTGCCCTACCGATATTCCCTTCTCCGCAGCAAAAAGCTCAATGCAGCCAGGCACGACGTCGCCGTCCTCAAGCCGCACCACAAACACCCGCCCGATGCGTCCCTCACTTGCCTTCATCACTTCCCCAAAAATAATCAAATACGGCTAGTTTCTTGAAGCGGACATCATCCCGGATATTATTGAAGTCTTCGTCTGTCTTCGCCATCTGGCGATATTTCTCATTCTTTTCAATAGCCTTCCCCAGATAAGTAAGCGCGTCCCTGGTCTTCCGCCGCAGCGAGAAAAGACAGGCGAGATTGTAGAGGGTGGCGGGGTCATCGGGTCTAAGTTCCAGAGAGCGAATGCAGTCGGCTAGTGCCTCGTTATGCCTCCCCAGCTTGGCATAGGTGATGCCCCGGTCGTAGAGGGTGGTGGGGTAGTCAGGTCTTAGTTCCAGGGAGTGGTTGTAGTCGACTAATGCTTCCTCATGCCTCCCCAGCTTGGCATAGATAGTACCCCGATTGCAGAGGGTGGTCGGGTGGTCGGGTCTTAGTTCCAGGGAGTGGTTGTAGTCAGCGAGCGCCTTGTCATACATTCCAAGTGCATCATAGGCAGTGCCACGATTGCAGAGGGTATCGGGGTGGTTGGGCCTATGCTCCAGGGAGTGGTTGTAATCAGCCAGCGCTTCCTCATGCCTCCCCAGCTCATCATAGACACTCCCCCGACTGTAGAGGGTAGCCGGGTAGTCGGGTTTCAGCTCCAGGGAGCGGTTATAGTCAGCGAGCGCCTCTTCATACCCCCCCAGCTTATAATAGGTAGTGCCACGATTGTAGAGGGTGGTCGGGTCGTCGGGGCTCAAATCCAGAGACCAGTTATAGGCAGCAAGGGCTTCGTTATGCCTCCCCTGATTGTAATAAAAGTTACCCCGCAGGAAGGCAGTCCTGGCGTCCGTGGTGAAACCCAGCTTGGCCAGGTCACCCAGCTTCTCATCCAGTTCCTTAAGCCTTTCGCTGAGTTCAGCAGGCATGTCTTTCTTCTCGTCCCTCAGCGATATCGTCTCCAGCTTCGCCTGCCTTATAACCTCTCCAAACTCCTTGAATACACCAGCCCCCGTGTTTTTTAGTTCCTCGGCAAGCTGCGGCTGTATATTCTCCAGGTCTTCAACAGGTATGGACGGTGATAGCGGCGGGGGGAGTTTCCCCACCATCTTTCGCAACTGCTCTATTATGTCAAGGTACTCTCCAAAGGGTATGATTTCTATGGCTTTTACGTCTGAGGGTAGATTAAGCTGGAGTTCCTGGCCGTCTTTCAATAATATTATTGTCGGCTTACCCAGCGCCAGCATCATACCCAACTCCAGCAGAACATTGGAGTTATTCTGGGTTATATCGGCTATACCATAGGCAGAGCTCTGGATTATCTCGCAGGTCTTGCAGGTGAAAGCATTTATCCCCTTCTCGTCTAAGGCACTCCTTATTTTGTACTGATTTCCAATAGCCTCGGCGATAGCCTTTCTGCGGCGTTGCCTATCGTACTCCGGCTCTTCGGCTTCAGCCAGAAAAATGGTCTTCTCTTCTATCGTTATGCGCTTGCTGCAGGGGACACCCAGTAGCGGGCATCTTATAATCTGTCCCATAACCCACTTCCCAATGTTTACTTACCCCCGAAATATTGTAACGCCAGCTTAACCTTTTCCTCAAGGCTTAATTTCTGGTCCTGGGGGAGGGTGGCGATGGCGCGGGTGGCTTCCCTGACTGAGTAGCCAAGGGAGGTCAGGGCGGTTAATACATCGGCGTTTTCCTCGGCCAGCTCGGCGGGGGCTAGCCCGCCGGCAGCCAGCTTGCCCTTAAGCTCAAGGATGAGGCGGCTTGCCACCTTCTTGCCTACCCCCGGTACCTCAGATAAAAGTTCAGCACTGCCACTGGCAATAGCCATGACCAGCTTTTCCGCACTCATCGCTGAGAGCATTGACAGGGCCAACTTTGGCCCCACCCCGGATACGGCAGTCACCATCTGAAATAGCGCCAATTCTTCAGCGGTGGCAAAGCCGTAGAGGGTGGCGTTATCCTCCCTGAGGTGGAAATGGGTATATAGCTCCACCTCCTCACCAACGGCGCCCAGCGTGCTCAGGGTAGAGGTAGGCATATATACCTGAAAGCTTATGCCACCAACATTGATGATTGCCCAGTTGCTACCTATCGTCTGTAGTTTGCCCTGAAGACCAGCTATCATTTTCCCTCAGCTTAACCAGCAGGCTATCTAAATGCGTTTCCCGCAGGTGACAGAGGGCTACCGCCAGGGCATCAGCGGCATCGTTTGGCTGGGGGACGTGGGGTAAACCAAGCTGGAGCTTGACCATCTCCTGGACCTGCTCCTTGGAGCTACCCCCGTAGTTGGTAACCCTCTGCTTTACCTGGGCTGGGGTGTACTCATAGGTTGGGATTCCCTTACTTGCTGCTGCCAGAATAGCTATTGCCTGAGCCATGCCTACCGCCAGCGTCGATTTCACGTTCTTGGACATAAACGGCTGCTCTACGGCTACGACATCAGGCTTATATTGTGAAATAATTTCCAAAAGCCTCTGGTGAAGGTAATTTAAGCGCTCCCCGATTGTGGAGGACGGAGGAGTATTCAGGGCGCTACAATCAACCATGGTCGCCTCGTCACCCTTAGCCTCAATAATACCATAGCCCATGGTTATTGTGCCCGGGTCAATACCTAAGATTCTCATCGGGTTGGGCTCAACGACTGGTATTTCTCCAGAATAGAGTCGGGGAAATCAGCATTGCTGGAGACGTACTGCACCTCGTCCAGCTCCTCCAGCTTATCCAGCAGCCTCAGTGTTTGCATGGCCGCCTTCTCCTCAAGCTGGACGACGGTCTTGGGCACCATGGATAGCTCAGCTGAGGCGATGGGTATCTTCTTCTGCTTCAGTGCCTCCCTGACCTTTTCCAGCTCCTCGGGCTTAGTATAAATCTCTATATAGTTATTCTCAATCTTGACATCCTCGGCACCGGCGTCAATAGCCTTCAGGGCTAGCTCCTCGGCACCCTGGGCATCAACCTCCACCGTAACAACCCCTCGATTGTCAAAGAGCCAGGCGACACAGCCGCTCTCCCCCAGGTTACCGCCGTGGCGGGTGAATATATTTCTTACATCCTGCAGGGTCCGGTTACGATTGTCACTGAGAGCCGTTACCAGAACCGCCACCCCGCTGGGCCCGTAACCCTCAAGCACCATGTCCGCCAGGCTGGCTCCCTCCGCCTGCCCGCTGCCCCGCTTAATTGCCCTATCTATATTCTCCAGGGGCATGTTACTATCGCGGGCTTTCTGTACTACCAGCCTCAGCCTGAAGTTTGCCTCGGGGTTAGTTCCCCCCTCCCGCACGGCGATAATAATCTCGCGGGCGAGCTTGGTAAAGAGCTGCCCCCGCCTGGCATCAGCCACCCCTTTTTGCCGCTTTATCTGCGACCACTTAGAATGCCCGGACATAGTACCTCTTTCCTAGATTCTAGCACCTTAGTTGTCTGGGGTAAAGGGGTTTATTTTGTCTCGCCGGCAACGAGGGCGACGGCATATTCCTTGGAATGGGAGAGGCTGACGGCAAACCCGTCCAAGCCCAAGCCCTGAGCCTGGTTCTGCGTCCTGCCATAGAGATTGACCACCGGCTTGCCGCTGGGTTCGGATAACACCTCAATCTCCTTAAGGCTGATGCTGGTTGATTTTCCCAGGGCTTTTATTACCGCCTCCTTGGCGGCAAAACGCGCCGCCAGCGATGACGGCTTTTTGTGGTAAAGCTCTAGCTCCGGGCCAGTATAAACCCGATGTAAAAAGCCCTCCCCCCAGCGGGCGATAGCCTTTTCAATGCGGAGGATTTCAACTATATCTATACCAATGCAGTGCATCGTCGGGATTATAGTCCATTTCCGGGGTGCATTCAAGGTTAAGGTAACCTCACCCCCTTTATCCCCCTCTCCTCAAAGGAGAGGGGGAAGAATAAAAAAGAGGGGGGCGCAGCCCCCCTCTTAAAACTACCTCCCCCTTCCCCTGAGGGGAAGGGGGAGGTAGTTTTAAG
>CAYWCO010000022.1:0-13392 GCA_964456815.1 uncultured Dehalococcoidales bacterium
AAATTCGGGTTCCCTGAAAAATCACAGATTTTTTAGGGTGAAAAGGGGGTGAGGTGTAAATAATCATATGAACTAGCACGTTAGGTTGAAGCCTATCCTACCATAGGCTATAATCGGGGGTAAGAAACTGGAGGCAGTCTTGCTTAAAACTCATAGCTGCGGCGGGCTGAGCAAAGAGGATGTCGGCTCCGAGGTAACCCTGGCGGGGTGGGTAGACCGCCGCCGGGACCACGGGGGGCTGATTTTTATTGACCTGCGTGATAGAGAAGGCGTGGCTCAGGTAGTATTCAATCCGGAGTTATCAGAACCATGCCATAAGATAGCCAGCCAGATGCGCAGCGAATACGTAATCAGGGTCAGCGGTAAGGTTGCCCCTCGCCCTAAGGGGACGGCAAACCCCAAGTTGCCCACCGGTGAGATTGAGGTTATCGCTAATAGTGTCACTATACTTAATCCGTCAAAGACGCCGCCCTTTTATATAAATGAGGAGGTTGAGGTTGAGGAAAATCTCAGGCTCAAGTATCGCTACCTTGACCTGAGGCGGGCTCGGATGAAGGAGAACCTGCTTCTCCGCCACCGGGTGGTGAAATTTATGCGTGATTTTCTATCGGCTCGGGGGTTTATCGAGGTAGAGACGCCCATTCTGATAAAGAGCACCCCTGAGGGGGCTCGCGACTATCTTGTGCCCAGCCGCATACAGCCGGGGAAGTTCTACGCCCTTCCCCAGTCGCCCCAGCAAATAAAGCAGCTATTGATGGTCGCTGGTGTGGAGAAATACTTTCAGATAGCCAAGTGCTTTCGTGACGAAGACACCCGCGCTGACCGCCAGCCTGAGTTCACCCAGCTTGACCTGGAGATGAGCTTTGTTGAGGAGGAGGATATCCTTAACCTGCTTGAGGAGCTGTTCACCTCCATGGTGGAGACGATTAAGCCTGAAATAAAGTTGGTAAAGCCCTTCCCCCGCCTTAGCTACGCCGAGGTAATGGAGCGTTACGGCATGGATAAGCCTGACCTGAGGTTTGGGCTGGAGCTTAAGGATTTGACCGATATTGCCGTCCAGTCTGATTTCGCCGTCTTTCGCTCTGCCATTGAGCAGGGGGGTAAGGTGAGGGGCATTTGCGCCCCTGGCTGCGGGAATTACAGCCGCAGCCAGCTTGATGAACTAAATAAATTGGTGCAGAGCCTTGGCGCTGGAGGCCTGTTGACCATGTCGCTGGGCAGCGGGGGCAGTAAGCTGGACGAGCTGACCATGGAAATGGTGAAGTCGGTTGCCGCCAAGTTTTTGAGCATAGACCAGATTAAGCAGATGGGGCAGCGTTTGGGGGCGAATACGGGAGACCTTTTGCTTATCGTTGCCGGCAAATCGGGAATAGTTGATATGGCGCTGAGTGGGCTGCGCCAGGAGATGGGACACCGGCTTGGGCTTGCCGACCCCAATCTGTTTTCCTTCGCCTTTATCGTGAACTTCCCCTTGCTACTTAAGAATGAAGAGAGCGGGCTGTGGGAGCCGATGCACCATCCCTTTACTGCGCCCAAGGACGAGGATATGCCGCTAATTGATAGCGCCCCGGAGAAGGTGAGGGGTAAGCACTATGACTTTGTCTGCAACGGCTATGAGATTGCTGGCGGCAGCATCAGGATTCACACCAGCGAGCTTCAGAGGAAGATATTCAGGTTGCTGGGCTATAGCGATGAGGAGACTGAAGAGCGCTTCGGGCATCTGCTTGAGGCTTTTGACTACGGTGCCCCTCCCCACGGCGGTGTTGCCCCCGGTATTGACCGCATTGTGATGCTGCTGGCGGGTGAGGAGACAATCAGGGAGGTTATCGCCTTCCCCAAGAACCAGAGCGCTACCGATTTGACCTTTGATGCCCCCTCACCGGTCAGCGAAGAGCAGCTAAAGGAACTACACCTGCGCCTGCGGGAGGAAGAATGAAGGTAAGTAAAGAAAAAGAGGAAAATCGCCAGGTATTTCTCAGGGTTGAGATGGAGCCGGCGGAGGTAGAGAAGCACCTGGAGGAGTCTTACCGCCAGCTGGTTGAGAGAGCCAATATTCCCGGCTTCCGAAAGGGGAAGGCATCACGGGAAGTACTGGAGCGCCATATGGGTAAGGAAGGCCTCCTTGAGGAGGCGCTAAACCGTCTGCTTCCCCAGGCTTATGAGCAGGCGATTAAGGAGCAGGGGATTGAAGCTTTTGCTCGCCCTTCTATTGAAATAGAGCAGACTGACCCCGTGGTATTTACGGCGACAGTCCCGCTAAGACCTATAGTCAAGCTTGGCGATTACCATCAGATTCGGCTCACCCCGGAAGCGGTGGAGGTAACCGAGGACAATGTTAACGCCGTGATTGAGCAGCTACGCCGCCAGAACGGCACCTGGGAGCCTGCGGAGCGCGAGGTAGGCTTTGATGACCTGGTGACCTTGGACATTGAAAGTCATATAGAAGAAAAGCCGTTTATAAATCAGCAGGGGGTTCAATTTCAGGTTCTCCATGAATATCCCGTCCCCGTGCCCGGCTTTTCTGAGCAGCTGGTTGGGGTGAAGGGTGGTGAGGAGAAGGAGTTTAAAATAAAGCTCCCTGAAGATTACCCCAGGGCTGAGGTAGCGGGAAAAGAGGCTCACTTCAAGGTGAAGGTCAGCGAGGTAAAGCAGATGAGACTTCCCCCGCTGAATGATGAATTCGCCACCCTGGTTGACCCTGACCTAAAAACCCTGGACTTGCTCCGGGAAAGAGTCTCAGAGAACCTGCGTCTCAGGGCTGAGGAGAAAGCCAAGGAGGAGTTTGAGGAGCGGCTGGTTGACACCGCGGCTGAGCAAAGCCAGGTGGAATTTCCGCCGCTTCTGGTTGATGTGGAGATTAGCCGGCTCCTTGAGCAGCAGGCAAGGTGGATGCAGGCAACCGGTGGCCAGATTAACAAGAGCGGGGAGGAATTGCAGGAGGAGATGCGTCCGCTGGCAACAAAAAGGGTTACCCGCACCCTGATTTTGGAGAAGATTGCCGAGGAGGAAAAGATTAAGGTTAGTGATGATGAGATACATGCCGAGATGGAAAAGCTGGCGCCGACTGTTACCGGGAATAAGGACGAGCTACAGAAATTTTTAGATTCACCTCAGGCTCATAGCTCGGTTGAGCAGCTACTGGCACGGCGGAAGGCGATACAGCGGCTGGTGGAAATAGCCGGAGACTCAAGTAAGGTGAGAAAAATTAAGGAATGAGTTATAATTATCTAACACTATTTCTTAGGGGGAGGAGAGAAATGAATGGTCAACCGATGAATGTGATACCGATGGTAATTGAAAGTGGTGCCAGAGGGGAGCGAGCTTTTGATATATACTCGTTGCTGCTGAAGGAGCGGATTGTTTTCTTGGGTATGCCGATTAATGACCAGGTGGCTAATGTCGTTATTGCCCAGCTCCTCTATCTGGAGCGTGAGGACCCGGACAAGGATATAAGCCTCTATATCCACTGCCCCGGTGGTATCATCTCCGCCGGTCTGGCTATTTATGATACCATACAGCTCATAAAACCTGACGTCTCCACTATTTGTGTCGGGCTGGCGGCGAGCATGGGGACGCTGCTCCTCTGTTCCGGGACCAAGGGCAAGCGCTACGCTCTGCCCAATTCCACCATACACCTGCACCAGGCGTTTGGTGGCGCTCAGGGGCAGGCCGCCGATGTGGAGATTGCCGCCCGTGAGATTATGCGCATGCAGGAGCTAATCCGTAATATCCTGGTTAAGCACACCGGTCAGCCGCTGGAGAAGATAACCCATGATACCGACCGGGACTTCTACCTTAACCCGGAGCAGGCGGTGGAGTACGGCATTATAGATGAAATCCTGCTCAAGCCGTCGAAGTAGCTATAGTTTTTGCTGGTAAAGCTCCCGGTAGCGCTGAGCCAGTTCATTTAGGGTGGGCAAGCCCTCTCTTGCCCCTGTTTTAGCAATACAGAAGTGGGCCATAATGTTTCCCAGACGGCCGCATTCCTCAAGACCTTTGCCTTTAAGTTGTCCATAGATAAAGCCGGCGGCAAAGGCATCTCCGGCGCCAGTGGTATCCACCCCAGCCCCCATATCTGGGCTCAAGGGTTCAACTATATGTTTGTGCTCAGCGTCTTTGATATAGCCGGCGGCGGTAGTTTTTCCCAGCTTCTTCCCTGTGCCCAGCGTAACCACCACCTTCTGGCAGCCCTGCCTGAGGCAGCTTTCAGCCCCGGCGGTAACATCCTCCCCCGTCAGTTGCCGCATCTCATCCTGGTTAAGAAAGAGGAGTTGGGTCCTGTTCAGTATCGGGGCGAGGGCTTTTATTCCCTTGGCGGCGTATAACGCCCCGGGGGCGAAGCTGAGCTTTACTGAAGAGTTTAGCTTTGCTATCAGCTCCAGCACTACCTTGAACTGCGCCTCATCGGCAAAAGAAGAGAGGTGAAGCATCCCCGCCCGGTTGATATAGGCAAGGTCAAGGTCGTCCATGGTTAGCAGGTTATTGGCGCCGGGCAGGACATAGAGGGAGCGCCTGCCCGATTTGTCGCTGAGGCATAATACCGTGCCTGTTTTCGCCTCTCTTTTTACCTTGATATTAGTTGTATCCACCCCCACTTTTTGAAAATCATGGAGCAGTGTCTTGCCGTAGTCGTCATCACCGACAATTCCGCAGAAGGCGGTGCTCACCCCCAGCTTTGCCAGGCCGTAGATGGTGTTAGCCGCCGAGCCGCCGGGGGATGATTTAGTCTCAAGTGCCACCGCCTCGCCATCCTCAAGGATGCGCTCTACCGTCTTGATGTGGTCTATATTCAGTGCCCCCAGCCCGATTACTTCCATAGTATTCACCCCAGTTTGGCTGCCTCCTCCCTTACTAATCGCCTCATCCGCTTGTGAATCTTGGTGACCTCGTCTATGTCTTTTCTCCCCGATAGCCAGTGGAAGTAGCCCCTGTCCTCGGCACCGCCAGCCTTTTCTAATTTCTTTACCAGCTTCTCCACCCCGCCTCGCTTACCCTTCTGCCATGCCTCCAGCACCTCCTGCAGGTCGCTGAGAAGCGTGGAAGCCAGGCTCATGGTGGCGTAGGGTAGGGCATACTCATTGCCGTTGAAGACAATGGCCAGCCCCCCCGCCTCCTCCACTGCCTGTAGCATCCTGAAGTCGGTAATGCTATCACCCACCACCACCCAGCTGGATAGCGGCTGGTCGTATTTATCGGCGAATTTGTTTAGGGCGGCTACCTTGCGTCTTCCTCCAACCGGCTTCACCTGGCTTATTGCCGCCCCCAGCCTGGTGGAGGGTATCTTCTCCCAGAAGAAGCGGTCCAGGCTCTGCTTAATCCGCTTATCATCGGTAATGGGATGCAGCTTCAGAATATCCTTCTCCGCCTGCTGCAGTAGCTTCTGGTCTTCTTGACATAAAGTTGCCCGGAGCTTATTCAGGGGGAAGGAGGTGCAGGCGACGTTGTGAGTGTAAATGTCCAGTTTCTGGGTGATGCGAAGGGCGTATTGTTCATAGCTGGTGCTGATGCAGAATACCCTCCAGCCGCTATACTGAAGCTGGGAGATAAGCTTTTTGGCGCCGCCGGTTAGGCTGGCTTCGGCGGCTAGGGCAGCGATATTAGCCTCGGAGATATTATGGAGGATGAGGAAGGGGACGATAAGGGCCAGGGTATCACCGGGTTCATAGCCCTCTTTTTCCTCCAGCGTCAGCAGGTCGTCATAGCGGCTGATAACCTCAAAGAGCCTGTCGCCGTTGGGGAAAAGCTTCATCAACTCATAGGCATTATCTTGAGGTGCCAGGGGTCCTTCAAGGTCAAAGCAGATGAATTTATTTATCACTAATAGCCTCTTTTATCTGCTCGTTTATCTCGTCGGTTAGATTATAGCCGCTAATCGGTTTTTCTTCAGCATCAACCACCTGTTTTTTCGGGCTTATCTTGACCTTGCCCTGGCTGAAAGCCTTGATGGTGGCTATTATCAGCGGGAATTCCCTGGCTAGCCCGTGTTTGCGGATGAGCTGAAAGAGGGGATTATTCCCGCCCTGGCTTTTTTTAATCTCTTCTACCGGCTGCTCCTCTATTTCGTGCCAGTGTTTATCAAAAGGCTCGCCCCTGATGGGGAAGGTGCAGTAGGCTACCGGCGGTCCCATGTCCAGCTCCGGGGTTACCAGGTGCATCATTACCCCCGTCTCCCCAGCCTTACTATCAATCAGCTGCCAGATTACCTCCTGCCAGGTTCCTTTTGGTCCGCCCGGGGCGGCGGGGTGGAGGTTAATCATATTGTATCTCTGGCACATCTCCTCGCCAACGATGAGCATGTAGCCAGCTAGAACGTAGAGGTCGGGGTGGAAGTCCTGTAGCCATTTCATCACCTCACGGTCATATTCAAGCCGCGATGCCCCCCCTTTATCGGCTTTAAACCTCTGGTAGGAAAAGCAGACGAGGGGTATGTCATAACCCTCTACCAGTTTGAGGAATAAATCGCTCTCGCTTGCTTCCCCCACCTCACGGTTGCAGAAAACGAAGGCGAGCTCAGCCTCAATCTCGCCCAGGGCTATGCTCCGTTGAGCTACTGTCAGCAGGTCTCTGGCTGCCTTATCCCTGCCCGTGGAAAACCAGCCAAGTTTATACATCGGCGCTATCCTCGCCTTTGCTTCCTCTGCTTCCTCAGTTTTGTCCAGGCGCTGGCGAAATGAATGATGGGATTTGTCGCATGTCCTGAAATTTTACCCCTTTCCAGAGCCTGGAGGAAGTCGTCCCTGCCCTTGAAATCGGGCATCTCAACGTAGGCATTACCAATCTCGCGGAGGGTGTGGGCATCACTGCCGGCGCTCTTTAGGATGCCATATTTTGCGGCAAAGGCTAGGGCTTTAGCCGAATTCTGGGGGAAGAAAATCCGTGAATTGAATACCTCTACAATATCAATCTGGTCGGCTATTTTCTCTATCATATTGTTGCGCAGGGCAGAACGGCGCAGAATATCAAAGGGGTGGGGTATGCATATCAGGCCACTCTGAGCCCTGATTTGAGCTATCACCTCTTTTACCGGCAGTCCGCTGGGTATGGTCTTTTCCAGGAACATGCCCATAATTTCGCCGTCTGGGGTCATAATCTCCTCGGCGACAATTACCTTAAAGGGTGCCATATCCCGCATTTTTAACGCCCCTTCGGCGGTGCCATGGTCGCAGATAGCAATGCAGTTTACCCCAATCTCAAGGCAGCGGCTAACTATCTTCTCCAGCGGCGTATTGCAGTCCACAGAATATTTAGTATGAACATGAAGGTCAGCTTTTAGCAACTTGTTTCAACTAACTCTCTCTAGGTACTCCCCAGTACGCGTGTCAACCTTAACCGTATCCTCATTATTGATAAAGATGGGGACCTGGATGGTGATGCCGGTCTCCAGCTTAGCCGGTTTATTGCCGGCGGTGGCGGTGTCCCCCTTGAAGCCGGGCCCGGTCTCAGCCACCCGGAGCTCGACGGTAATCGGCATTTCCACACCCACCAGCTCGCCCTTATGATTTAATACCTCCAGCGACATCCCCTCCTTAAGGTAGTTGAGGGCATCACCGAGCTGGCTGGAGGTGAGTGGTAGCTGCTCAAAGTTTTTCTCGTCCATGAAGTAATGTAAATCGCCGTCATTATAGAGATATTGCATGGTGCGTTGCTCCAG
Organism: uncultured Dehalococcoidales bacterium; assembly: GCA_964456815.1. Classification (GTDB taxonomy): domain Bacteria; phylum Chloroflexota; class Dehalococcoidia; order Dehalococcoidales; family BS750m-G39; genus CAVTZP01. The sequence goes on from CAYWCO010000022.1 coordinate 7,652, forward strand.
GCGCACCCGGGCAAACTTTTCGCTGGCCTGAAAAGACCGCTCTATAGTGTGAGCGCTGCGGATATCGCGGAGTTTAAGTCTGACCTGGGCACTGCCGCGTCCCATTTTAATATGCTGGTGGCCAAGAACCTGATATAGCTTCTCCTCAAGCTCAATGATAATCCCTTTTTTTAGCTCACCGCTATCTATCATGTTAGCTCCGTGGTGTTATTTCCTGGCCTTCGAGATTTCCCTGACCTTTCCCTCTTCCATTATGACCAGGTCCTCAATCCTCACCCCTCCCCACCCATCAAGGTAGATGCCGGGCTCAATGGTAAATACCATGCCCTCAGCCAGCTTGTCGGAAGAACCCGGACCGAGGCGGGGCTGCTCATGGGGGGCAAGCCCTACGCCGTGACCCAGGCCGTGACCAAAGGCTTCGGCGTAGCCTGCCTCCTCAATCATTACCCTGGCTAGGTTATCAGCCTCGGCGCCAGTCATACCTTCCTTAATTATAGCCATTGCCCCGAGCTGGGCGCCAAGAACAATGTCATAGAGCTTTTTAAATTTATCATCGGGGGTGCCGATACAGATAGTCCGGCTCAGGTCGCTGCCGTAACCCCCGATTCTGGCGCCAATATCAATCATTACCGGTTCGCCGCTATTAATCGCCTTCGTTGAGGGTTGGGCGTGGGGCAGGGCAGTGTTTTTCCCGGAGGCGACAATAACATCAAAGGGTATGGTCTGGCTACCTTTCTCCCGCATGAATTTCTCTATCTCCCACGCGATTTCTTCCTCCGTCATTCCCGCTTGAATCTTGTCCTGGATATATTCCATGGCGGCGTCGGCTATCTCGGCGGCTTTGGTGATGAGCTCAATCTCCTCAGGCTCTTTTATCGCCCGGAGGGATTCTACCATTCCCTCTACCGGTATAAGCTTGAGCTGTGACTTGCCTTTATTCAGTATATCATATAACTGCCGGTGCCGGGCAAAGCTAACGTCTTTCGCCTCAAAGCCTAGCCTTTTTACCCTTAGCTCAGCCGCCAGTTTGGGAAACCAGTTGGCTATATCATCGTTTGCCGAAAAAAGCTCATAGCCAGGAGCCTGGTTTTTAGCCTGCGCCGTATAGCGGAAGTCGGTGGCTAAAATTTTTTCTTTGGGCGTAATCAAAAGAAAGCCAGCCGAGCCGTCAAAGCCGGAGAGATAGCGCCTGTTCTCCGCCTGCGAGATAAGGATACCGTCAATCTCTTCTTCAGTTAGGGCTTGGCGCAATTTCTGTATTCTACTTTTTATTTTCGGGCTCATCTTCTTCTTTTGCCAGGGGGTGGGCTGATAGATATACCTTCCTTGCCTGGCTCTTGGTTACATGGGTGTAAATCTGGGTGGAGGAAAGCTGGGCGTGCCCCAGGAGCTCCTGGACCACCCTCAGGTCGGCGCCGCCGTCAAGGAGGTGGGTGGCGAAGGTGTGGCGCAGTATATGGGGGTGGACCCTCTTTTCTATGCCCGCCTTTTTAGCATAGCCCTCCAGCATTTTTTGCACCCTTCGCTCCGGTATGCGCTGCCCATAGCGATTGATGAACAGGGCATTGGTTTTTCTTTCCCCCAGGAGCCTGGGTCTGCCCTGCTCAAGGTAATTACTCACTGCCTCGGTGGCGGGCTTGCCCATCAGCACCATCCTCTCTTTAGAACCCTTTCCCCAGACACGGATTTCACTGGTGCCAAGGTTAATTTCTCTCAGGTCTAGGTGTACCAGCTCGCTTACCCTGAGACCGGAGGCGTAGAGCAGCTCAAGCAATGCCCGGTCACGCTGCCCATGTGGTTTGGAGAGGTCGGGGGCATTGAGCAGTCGCTCTACTTCATCCAGGCTAAGAAACGAAGGCAGGCGCTTGTCCAGCTTGGGCGAGGAAGCTTTTTCTATGGGGTTGGAGGCTAATATTCCTTCCCGCACCAGATAGCGGTAGAAGGAGCGGATGGCGGAGAGCTTGCGGGCGATGCTTGCCTTGACAATCCCCTGCTCCATCAGATAAGCCAGGTAATCGCGCAGGACGGTTCTATCCACCCTGTCCGGGGAGTCAATGCCCTTCTCTTTGAGGAAGGTAAAGAAGCCCTTTACCTTCTCCGAGCCGCACAGGTCGGTGGTGTAGTTGCGTATGGTATAGGGCGAGACGCTCTGCTCCGCCTCAAGTTGCTTGATATATTTATTAAAGATTTCCTGCATAGTAACCATATGTTGTAACCTCACCCCCTTTATCCCCCTCTCCTTTTAAGGAGAGGGGGAAGAGGTTTTAGAGAGGGGGCTTTGCCCCCTCTCTTACTCTACTCCCCCTTCCCTAACTAAATAATAAGGGAAGGGGGTCAGGGGGATAGGTTTCTAAACAGTCCCCTTTAATCTCCCTTTATACTCGCACTTGGTGCATTTTGTCCAGTTTCTGCGGTATATGGTGAGTAGCCCGCCGCACTTGGGGCAGGGCCTGGGGAGGGGTTTAAGATTTATGGCGAAGGTGCAGTTCGGGTAGTTACTGCAGCCGTAGAAGGTGCGCTTCTTTTTACTTATCTTCTGCACAATCTCGCCGCCGCACTGGGGACATTTAACCCCGACTTTAATCAGAAATGGCTTGGTGTACTTGCAATCGGGGTAGCCGCTACAGGCAATGAACTTGCCGTAGCGCCCGTATTTGATTACCAGCGGCTTACCGCAGTCGGGGCAAGTCTCTTTGGTTGCCTCCTCCATCTTTACCTTTTCCATGAGCTCGGAGGCATTATTAAGGCTGTTCTCAAAGGGGACGTAAAATTCCTGGACCACCATCACCCAGTCCTTGTTCTCACGGGCTATCTTGTCCAGCTCGTCCTCCATTTGGGCGGTAAATTCAATGTCAACGATGTCGGCAAAGTATTTATTGAGCAGGTCATTGACCACGGTGCCGAGCTCCGTCGGCTGAAATCTGCCGTCGTCCCTGGTGACATACCCCCGTTCTTTAACGGTGGAGATGATGGGGGCATAGGTGCTGGGGCGCCCGATGCCCCATTGCTCCAGTGTCTTAATTAATGTGGCTTCGGTGAAGCGTGGTGAGGGCTGGGTGAAGTGCTGCTCGGGGAAAAGCTTTATGAGCTTGAGCTTATCGCCCTTCTCCAGCTGGGGGAGGGTGGGGGCTTTCTTCTCTACTTCGGCTTCATCCTTGCTTTCACTATAGAGGGTGATAAAACCGGGGAATACGTTAACCGAGCTTGAGGTTCTCAATAAATAGTCGTCTTTAGAGTAGCGGCGCCTGGCTTGAATATCAATCGTGGTATTATCAAAGACGGCGGCAGCCATCTGGCTTGCCACCATTCTTTTCCAGATGAGCTGGTATAGCTTAAATTGGGCGTCACTGAGGTAGGGCTTGAGCAGGGGAGGCTCCCGCCAGATTTTAGTGGGGCGGATAGCTTCGTGGGCTTCCTGCGCCCCCTTCACCGTGGTGGTAAAGGAGCGGGCATGAGGGGGAAGATACCGGGAGCCGTACTTGCTTGTGATAAACTCCCTGGCTTCGGCAACGGCGGCGCGGGCTACCCTGGTGGAGTCGGTGCGCATGTAGGTGATTAGCCCTACGTTTCCCTCATCGCCTATGGGTAGACCCTCATAAAGCTCCTGAGCCACCTGCATGGTCAGCTTGGCCGGGAAGTGGAGCTTGCGCCATGCCTCCTGTTGCAGGGTGCTGGTGATAAACGGTGGCGCCGGCTGGCGGCTCACCTTTTTGGTGCTTACCTTGAGAACCTTGTAGCTGGCCTGTTTCAGCTCACCGGCGATTTCAGTCGCTTCCTGCTCGTTGTGAATATCCAGCTTGGTGCCGTCGGTAAGTCCCACCAGCGTCGCTCTGAAGGTTGGCGTCTGGGCAGTTTTGGCCAGCTCGGCATCAATCGTCCAGTACTCCACGGGGACAAAATTATCAATCTCCCGCTCGCGGTCAACGATAATCCTCAGTACTACTGACTGGACTCTGCCTGCCGATAGACCCCTTCTCACCTTCCGCCACAATAGCGGGCTGAGCTTATAGCCTACCAGCCTGTCCAGTATGCGCCTCGCCTGCTGGGCGTTGACCAGTTGCATATCTATGGGGTGGGGGTGTTTAAAGGCACGCTCAATAGCTGTCTTGGTTATCTCGTGGAAGACAACGCGGCGGTATGGTTTGCGGTTGGTCTTTGTTACCTCGGCCAGGTGCCAGGAGATAGCCTCCCCCTCGCGGTCGGGGTCGGTGGCGAGGTATACGGCAGAAGCGGTTTTGGCTGCCTGCTTGAGCTCTTTTACAATCTTACTTTTCGTTCTGGGCACCACGTATTTGGGGGCAAAGCCCTGCTCAATATCTACCCCGAGCTGGCTCTTGGGCAGGTCCCTGACATGCCCCATTGACGCCTTCAGGCTATAGTCCTGCCCCAGGAGCTTGCTCAGCGTCCTGGCTTTGGCTGGCGACTCAACTATGACCAGCTTCTTCTTCATCCTAGTCTACCTTTACCTTATAGCCCTCTCTTGCTTCCCGGGACAGGACGTAGTTCATAGTTCCTACCTGCTTTACCAGGCCCTTTAGCTCCATCATCGTCAGGGTGCTGCTGATGGTTGACATCGGCAGACCGGTGTTGCAGCAGACCTCGTCAATATGGGTAGGCTCGGCACTCAGCTGCTTGAGCAGGAGGGCTTCGGTATCGGAGGCGGGTATGACCTCTTTAAGCTCCATCTGCTGGGCTACCGCCGTCAGGTTCAGTTCCTCCAGGATGTCGGTGTAGTTGCGAACCAGCTTAGCCCCCTCCTGGATGAGGCGGTTAGCCCCCCTGCTGGCTGGCGACAGGATGCTGCCGGGGACGGCGAACACCTCTCTGTTTTGCTCCAGTGCCCGGCTGGCGGTAATCATCGCCCCGCTCGTCTCATCAGCCTCAACCACCAGTACCCCCAGGCTCAGCCCGCTCATAATTCGGTTGCGCCGGGGGAAGTTATCCGCCCTGGGTCTGGTGCCCAGCGGATACTCACTTATTAGTGCCCCGTGCTGGATGATATTGCGGGCCAGGGCGGCATTCTCGGCGGGATAGACAATATCAAGCCCGGAGCCGAAGATGGCAATAGTTCTACCCCCCGCCTCAAGGGTGGCGTTGTGGGCTACGGAGTCAATCCCCTTAGCCAGGCCGCTGACGATGGTTATTCCGCTTCGCGCCAGGTCAGCCGCTATCTCCTCCGCCACCTGCCTGCCGTAGACCGTCGCCCGGCGGGTACCGACCACCGCCAGGCACCACTCGTCCTGGGGGAGCAGGGAACCCCTCACGTATAGTACCGGCGGGTAGTCATATATTTCTTTCAGCCGGGGTGGGTAATCCGGGTCATGGAAGGTGAGCACCTTTACCCCGTAGCGGTCCAGCTTCTCCATCTCCTCATCCAGGGAGATTCTTGACTGCCAGTAGGTGACGGCATTTATTGCCCCCTTGTCCAGCCCGGCGCGTTTTAGTTCCGCCGGGGTAGCCTGCCACGCCTTTCCCAGACTGCCGAAGTGGCTTTCCAGCTGTGACAGTTTCACCCGCCCGATGCCGGGGATGAGGCTGAAGCCAACCCAGTATTTGATGTCTTTTTTGCTCATTTCCAAGGCAATTCTAGCACAGGGGCAGACTACTGACAATTAAAATTTGTCAACGATAAGGGAAGGGGGTCAGGGGGATAGGTTTCCTAAATCAAAGAAAGCGGAGAGGGTGGGATTCGAACCCACGGTAGCCAAAGGCTACACACGCTCTCCAGGCGTGCCTGATAG
>CAYWCO010000023.1:0-13380 GCA_964456815.1 uncultured Dehalococcoidales bacterium
ACAGGGGGCAGGAAACAAAAAGCTAGTGCTGGTGCAAGGCTCTTTCTATTATCTCGCTCGTCTGACGGATGTCTTTATCGCTATGGGCGAGAGAGACAAAAGCCGCTTCAAACTGCGAGGGCGGCCAGTAAACGCTCCCGGCGAGCAGTCGCTGGAAGAAGCGGGCAAATAATGCCGTATCCGCCTGAGCGGCGGACTCGTAATCATTTACCGCAGCACCGGAGAAGAACACAGTAAGCAGTGACGTGATGCGCGATACATAGAGATTAACGCCAGCCTTAGAGGCAGCTTTAACAATGCCTTCCTCCAGAGCCGCCGATTTTGCTTCCAGCTGCTTATAAACCCCCGGACGGCGCAGGAGCTTGAGTGTTTCAATGCCGGCGCTCATGGCTAAAGGATTCCCCGACAGCGTCCCCGCCTGATAGACGGGCCCAAGTGGAGCCACCATCTGCATTATTTCCCGCCTGCCACCGTATGCCCCTACCGGTAACCCCCCACCGATAATCTTGCCCAGGCAGGTCAGGTCAGGGGTGATTTTATAAAGTGCCTGGGCTCCGCCGTAGGCAACACGAAAGCCGGTTATAACCTCGTCAAGGATAAGCAGGACGCCAAACTCCTGGGTCAACTGGCGCAGCCCCTCCAAAAAACCGGGGCGGGGTAACACCACCCCCATGTTGGCCGCTACCGGCTCAACAATTACGGCTGCAATCTCGTTGGGGTAGCGCTCAAAGATCTGCCTCACCGCTTCAATATTATTATAGGGGGCGACCAGCGTATTCTGGGCATAGCCTGAGGGCACACCGGCAGAGTCCGCTATGCCCAGGGTCGCCAGCCCCGAGCCACCCCTTACCAGCAAGCCGTCGCCGTGACCGTGATAACCGCCGGCGAACTTTATAATCTTATCTCTATTGGTGAAGGCTCTCGCCAGACGCAGGGCTGACATCGCGGCTTCAGTGCCCGAGCTGACAAAGCGGAGCATCTCAATAGAGGGGATAGCCTCGGAAATCATCCTGGCTAGCGTCGTCTCCAGCTCGGTGGGAGCGCCAAAGCTGGTGCCACGCTCCACCGCCCTCTTTATGGCTTCCACCACCTGGGGGTGGGCATTTCCCAGAATCAGAGGACCCCAGGAGCCGACATAGTCAATAAACTCGTTGCCGTCGGCATCATAAAGCCTTGAGCCCCTGGCTCTGACAATAAAGGGCGGGTTGCCGCCCACCGCCCTGAAGGCACGGACCGGGCTATCAACCCCACCGGGCAGAAAGCGCTGGGCTTCCTTAAAAAGTTTTCTGGAGTTTCTGAAATCCTTCATAAGTGCTTCTCTACGCCGATTGAAGCCAGCGGGCAACGTCCTTGGCGTGGTAGGTAATGATAATATCGGCGCCAGCCCGCTTGATGGCGGTGATAATCTCCATTACCGCCCTTCTTTCGTCTAACCAGCCCTGGCTGACGGCTGCCTTCACCATGGCGTACTCGCCGCTCACATTATAAGCCGCCAGAGGATAGTTAAAGCTATCACGCGCCTTGCGTATCACATCAAGATAAGGTAGAGCCGGCTTAACCATGATGATATCGGCACCCTCAGCAATGTCCTGCTCTATTTCCCGCAGCGCCTCGCGGATATTGGGCGGGTCCATTTGATAAGAGAGGCGGTCGCCGAACTGGGGCGCTGACTCCGCCGCCTCACGGAAGGGGCCATAAAATGCCGAGGCGTACTTGGCGGCATAGGATAGAATGGGGATATGCTGGAAGCCGTTTTTGTCCAGGCTCTCCCGTATAGCCTTCACCCTGCCGTCCATCATATCGGAAGGGGCGACGATATCGGCACCGGCTTCGGCATGAGAAAGGGCTGTCTTGGCGAGAAGGGGCAAGGTACGGTCGTTATCAACCTCTTCGCCAACCACCACCCCGCAGTGCCCGTGACTGGTATATTCGCAGAGGCAGACATCGGTTATTACCAGAAGCTGTGGTGCCAGCTTCTTTATCCTTCGTACCGCCTGCTGGACAACCCCCTCCGGGGCATAAGCCGACGAGCCGAGCTCGTCCTTATGCTCAGGTATGCCGAAGAGGAGGACGGCGGGGATTTTAAGTCCGGCTACTTCTTCTATCTCAGCGTCCAGCCGGTCAGGGGAGAAGCGAAGGATGCCGGGCATGGAGGCTATCTCCTGCTTTATGCCCTTGCCCTCAACGACAAAGATGGGATAAACCAAATCGCCAGCGTCAAAACGGTTTTCCCGAACCAGCGCCCTCAGCGCCTCGTTTCGGCGCAGGCGTCTTAACCGCAATTGAGGAAAGCCAGCCATCTAAGTCTCCTTCCTGAAATAGCCTTCCATAGCCGCCACCAGGGCGGGGATGGTGTGTTCCCCAGCAACAATGTCAACTCTAAGCCCAGCCTTGGCGGCGGTCTCAGCGGTCTTAGGACCAATGCAGGCGATTTTAGCCCTGCTTATCGCCATTGGGTCTCCCTTAAACGCCGCCACCAGATTGGACACCGCTGACGAGCTGGTGAAGGCGATAACGTCAATTTTACCCGACAAAATCAGCTCTCTGGCTTGAGCTATGGCTTCAGGCTGGGGAACTGTCCTGTAGGCGGCTATCTCATGCACCTCGCCGCCAAGCCCCCCGATGCCCCGGGCTAATTCCTCACCGGCGATATCAGCCCGCGGCAGGAGAAAGCGCTTGCCGTGAGCCGATTGGCTCTTGAGCCCGGCAACAAGACCTTCACTGGAGTAAACCTCAGGGACATAATCCGCAGTTATCCCTTTCTGCTCCAGGGCTTTAGCCGTAGCCGGCCCGATAGCCCCGATTTTGAGCCCGCCAAGGGCACGACTGTCCAGCTTCAGGTCATATAATCGCTCAAAGAAAGCGGCAACGCCATTGCTGCTGGTGAAAATTAGCCAGTGGTAAGTGGGGAGTTTAGCGATGGCATCATCCAGCTCTCGGCTGCCTGTTTTCTCAATACCAATAGCTGGCAACTCAACCGGGCGGGCACCGCGTTCAAGCAGAAGTCGGCTCAAAGCGCCCGCCTGATGATGGGCTCTGGTGACCAGGACACGCTTGCCGAAGAGGGGGCGGTTGTCAAACCAGCGCAGTTCCTCTCGCAGCTTGACCACCTCGCCAACGACAACGACCGCGGGCGGGGTGAGGCGGTGTTCTTTAGTCTTAGTCACGATATCATCAAGACGCCCGACCACCGTCTCCTGCTCCGGGGTGGTGCCCTCCTTGATTACCGCCACCGGCGTATCGGGAGAGCGCCCATGCTCAATCAGCCTAGCAACTATCCGGGGCAGGTTCTTCATGCCCATGAGAAATACCAGGGTATCCACGGCGGTTGCCAGCTTTTCCCAGTTGATGCTTGAGCTATCCTTGCCCTGAGCTTCATGGCCGGTAATTACGGCAAAGGATGAAGACAATCGGCGGTGGGTAAGGGGGATGCCGGCGTAGGCAGGGACCGCCACCGAGGAAGTAATCCCGGGCACTATCTCAAAGGGGATGCGGTTTTCTGCCAGTGCCTCCGCCTCCTCCCCTCCCCGCCCGAAGACAAAGGGGTCGCCGCCCTTAAGCCGCACCACCGTCTTACCCTCCTTAGCCTTTTCTACCAGTAGCTTGTTTATCTCGCCCTGCTCCCTGGCATGCACCGACGAAGCCTTGCCCACGTAGAGCCTCTCCGCCTGCGGCGGAGCAAACTCAAGAAGCTGCTCGTCAAGCAGGCGGTCGTAGATAACGACCTCAGCCTGTTCAAGCCAGTCCAGTCCCTTCTGTGTAATCAGCCCCGGGTCGCCGGGGCCAGCCCCGACCAGATAGACCTTACCCATTTTCACTATTTCTTGCCTCAGCGATAATCTCAGCCGCCCCCATCCCCTTCATCTTCTCCGCCAGTCTCACCCCTATATTCTCGGCGGATGCAGCACTGCCCTCCTCCGAGGCATGCAGTACCTTTCGCCCGCTTACACTCAACACCATGCCCTCAAGCCTGAGTTTATTGCCATCAGCCGTGCCTAAAGCCGCCACCGGCGCCCGGCAGCCACCACCCAGAGCACGGAGCAGGGCGCGCTCAGCGGTTATACCCTGCCAGGCATTAAGATAGTTCAGCGGCGAGACAAGCCCTGCTATCTCCTTATCATCAAGCCGTGCTTCTACCACCAGCGCCCCCTGCCCCGCCGCGGGCAGAAAATGCTCCAGTGGCAGGTATTCAGTGATTCTTTCCCCTAATCCCAGGCGCAACATTGCCGCCGCGGCTACGATAACACCGTCAAATTCACCACTGGCAACCCTGCCCAGGCGGGTATCAATATTTCCCCTTATCGGGCGCGCCCGCAAGTCAGGGCGGTAGCTCATCAGCTGAAAGGTGCGCCTCAGGCTGCTGGTGCCTATCCTGGCGCCGGAGGCAAGCTCATCAAGTTTTGAATTTGCTACCAGGGCGTCTCTAGGGTCAAGCCTCTCGGTTACCGCCAGAAGGCACAGCCCGGACGGCAATTCAGTGGGCACATCTTTAAGGCTGTGCACGGCGATATCAATCCCGCCCTCAAGCAGGGCTTCCTCCAGCTCCTTGACGAATACGGCAGTGCCCGTCTCGCCAAGCCGGCTACGCTGGTCTTTGTCGCCGGCGGTTGTTATCTTACTGATGCTGACCTCAATATCAGGGTTTGCCTCTTTAATCCTGGCTGCCACCGACTCGGCCTGGAGGAGGGCAAGCCGGCTGCGCCGGGAACCAACGACGAGCCTCATTTTTGGTCCTCCTCCTCCAGACGGAAAATTTCTCTAACCATCTCGGCATAGTTACCGCTCCCGTTTGTCTTCAGGTACTGGACGGGGTCTTCCAGTATCTTGCTGATAATGGCCTTGGTCATCATCTCCAGGCTATATTGCTCTTCCTCGGTGAGGCGGGGCAGCTTCTTCACGGTGCGTTTAAAATGCGAGCGGCGTATCTCTTCCGCCTTGCTCATCATGGCGCGAATAAGCGGCCTGACCTTAAACTCCTGCCACCACAAGCTAAACTTGTCCAGCTCATCGGCTATAATCTGGCTAGCCTTCTGGATTTCGTCCTCCCGCTGCTTTCGGTTTAGAGCGGAAAGTCCGGTGAGGTCATCTATATTATAGAGGAAGACGTTTTTAATCTGGCTCACCGCCGGCTCCACATTCCGGGGGACAGCGATATCTATTATCGCCAGGGGAAGGGAGGGGCGGCTTTCCATCGCCCGCTTTACCTGCCCGACGCTCAGAATGCGGTGCGGCGCCCCGGCGCAGGTAACAACGATATTGGCGGTGAGCAATTCCTCCCCCAGGGCACTTGAGGTGACCGGTACACCACCCAGCTGGGCTGCCAGAGCCGAAGCCCTATCCTGAGTCCGCCCCACGACCACCATCTTGGATATCCCCCTGTCCTGGGCGGCTTTGGCTACCAGCCTCCCCGCCTCCCCGGCACCGATGACCAGCATCTTGCTTTTCTTAAGGTCGCCGACAACCCCGGTGGCTAAGTCCACGGCCACCGAGCTCACGGAAAGGGCATTCCTGCTGATTCCCGTCTCCTCACGGACGCGCCTTCCCGTGCGGACGGCGCTCTGGAAGATATGGCGCAGCGCTAGATTGACCATCCCCGCCCCCTCCGCCGCCTCCAGGGCATGCCCAACCTGACCCAGGACCTCAAATTCGCCGACTATCATCGATTCCAGACCGCTGGCGACACGAAACAGGTGCTCCACCGCAGTTTTATCCTCAAAGAGATAGACATACTTGAGCAGGGCGGCATCGGTGATACCCAGCCGCGTCTTGAGGAAATCCAGGCTCGCCTTCTCGGCATGGCGGGTGTCGCTATCAATGGTATAGACCTCGGTACGGTTGCAGGTAGAAAGGATTATACCCCGTGATATAAAAGAACCAAGCACGGGCAGGGCGTCATCAAGCTTACTGGTGCTGATTGCCACCCTCTCCCTGATGGCAACCGGCGCCGTCTGGTGGTCTATGCCAACGAGGCTAATCCTCATCTGCCTTTCCCCATAAGATTTTTAAGCAATACAGCTTTGGCTTTTTCCTCATCGCCCTTCTTTAAGAGGCTGAGCATTAAATCCAGGTCAAGAGCTTCCTGCCAATCATCACCGCTAACTTTAATCCCCCGCCGTCTTACCTCCGCGCGTACCTCACCGATTAGACGGACCAGGGAAGAATACTCATCACCGAAGTCTTCCTCCAGCCGGCTCCGGATTTTTCTAGCCAGCGCCGGGCTTACGCCGGCGGTAGAGACGGCAATGGTCATATCTCCCCGGCGCACATATGAGGGCAAGATGAAATCGGAATTTTCCAGGTCATCAGCCACATTGACCAAGACCGCCTTGTCCTTAGCCTCTTTTACCACCTGCCGGTTAGTCTGACCATCATCGGTGGCGGCGATGGCGACGAGTGCTCCCTGTAAATCGCCTGCCTGATAGTGCCTCCTGAGCAATTTTACCTCCCCACCCTCCGCCAGCTTACTTAGCTCGGGGCAGGGGTCGGGGCTGACTACCTCAACATTAGCCCCGTGCTCAAAGAGTGCTTTCACCTTGCGCAGTGCGACCTGCCCCCCACCGACCACCACGCACCTCTTCCCATTAATCTTAAGAAACAGCGGGTAAAAATCCCGGCTCGCCTTTTTCATTTCCCCTTCCTTAATCCGGCGATGGAGTAAACAAGTTCCATATTAAGACTATCACCAACCAGCTTGGCCAGCTTGTCATACTCGGCGTCCCGCTGGTGGTCATCACCGGTAAAAATAATAGACTGTCCCCCGGCGCGAGCAATCTGCTGCAGGATGCCTCTCCTGAGTTCCTGATTGTGGAACAGCCCGTGAATATACGTCCCCAGAACGCGCCCGCTTTTATCAAGACAACCGTCGAGGGCGTCACAGGGCTTGATGGAGCGCTCACGCAGGCGAAAGGCGGCACTGCCGCCATTGCTTTCCGTCCTGCCCATATGAATCTCGTAGCCTTCGAAGTCAATATCCTGCGCTTCGGCAAGCAGCCCACGCCCAGCGACGACGCTTCCCTTTACCTGGTGAGTCTCTTTAGTCGACAGGAAGGCGGTGGTTATGGGCAGAAGCCCCAGCCCCCTGCTTTGCCCAACCCCCGACTCCACATGGTCGGGGTCATTAATATATTCACCCAGCATCTGGTAGCCGCCGCAGATACCAATGACAAAAGCTCCCTGCCGGTAAAGCTCGGTAATGCGGCGCGCCAATCCGCTGCTATTCAGCCAGTCCAGGTCGGCTATGGTGGTCTTGCTCCCGGGCAGGATAACCAGGTCAGGGTGGTTCAGGTTCTCTACAGAATCTACATAGCGCACGCTGACACTATTCTCCTTGTCCAGCGGGTCAAAATCATCAAAGTTGGAGATATGGGGCAGCCTGATTACGGCAATATCTACCTGAGCCGAGCCCTGCCTGGGCTTTAGCTGTTCCAAAATCACCGAGTCTTCCTGGGCGATATGGATATCACGGAAGTAGGGAATGACGCCGGCTACGGGAATGCCCGCCTTCTCTTCCAGAAATTTTAGTCCCGGCTCAAGCAGTGCCCGGTCTCCCCGAAACTTATTTATCACCAGCGCCTTTATGAGGCTCAGGTCTCTCTTTTTTAGCAGCCACAACGTACCCAGCAGCGAGGCAAAGACACCACCACGGTCAATGTCCCCGATGAGCAGCACCGGAGCCCGGCAGTATCGGGCAACTTTCATGTTCACGATATCTCCATCCGCCAGGTTTACCTCAGCGGGACTGCCGGCACCCTCAATAACCACGACCTCATACCGGGAGCGGAGTTTCTCCAGCGCTTCGGTCACCACCGGCCACAATTGAGTCTTCAGCCTATAATACTCCGCCGCCGCTGTTGACATCTGCGGGCGTCCCAGCACCACCACCTGGGAACGGCTATCGGCTTCCGGCTTTAGCAGGATGGGATTCATCTCTACCGAGCAGGCTACGCCCGCCGCCTCGGCCTGAACCGCCTGTGCCCTGCCGATTTCGCCGCCGTCAGGGGTAACATAGGAATTCAGGGACATATTTTGTGCTTTAAAGGGCGCTACGGTAAAACCGTCATTCTTAAAGATGCGGCACAGAGCCGTCACCAGCACGCTCTTGCCAGCGTGAGATGCCGTCCCCTGTACCATGATAACCCTTCCCCTCATCTCCCCTCCTTACCTTCCTGAAACCGCCGGCAGTTTTCTATGAAACGCTCTACCATATGGGGCAGGCTGCCCAGGTGAAGATGAATATAGGAAGCGAGCAGATTCCTCTTCTGGAATCCCTCACGGCGTTTACCCTTATCAATAATGCTATAGGCATTGGGCGTGTCGGCGTTTTTCTCCAGCACCGACCAGTGGAACTCATGGCCGCGAACGACTTCTCCCCGCCTCAGGATGGGTCCATCACCCAGAGCCTGCACCGTCCGGTAGCCCAGGCTGAGGCGTGGGCTGTCAATCTGGGAGGAAACAGGTATAGCCCCCGCCATAGGATACTCGTTGCCTTCCAGGTCTCTGATGCTCCTGCCGAGGTACATCAAGCCCCCGCACTCGGCATAAACCGGCATCCCCCACCCCGCCGCTATCTTTATCGCATCCTTGATAGATTTATTCTCTGCCAGAGCGGCAGCATAGAGCTCGGGGAAACCACCCCCGATATAGAGACCGGAGATGTTTTGGGGCAGCTCCGTATCCTGCAGGGGACTGAAGGGCATAAGCTCCGCCCCCCACGCCCCCAGAAGGTCTAGGCTGTCCTGATAGTAAAAGCTAAAAGCCTTATCTCTTGCTACGGCAATCTTGGCTAGGGCGGGCTTGGGCTCTTGGGGGAATAACGCCGGCTCAGCCTCGGGGACTGCCGCCTCCTCCGACAGACTTAAAATCCGCGGAATATCAAGCGTGGCTTGGCACTGTGCCACCAGAAGTTTTAGGAATTCCCTGCTGGCTTGCCCCTCCACGGTGGGAATCAAGCCCAGATGCCTTTCCGGCAGGGATAAATTATTGCGGCGGGGCAGATAACCCAGCACGGCAGTTTTGGTGTAATGCTCAATGGCTTCCCGGCATACCCTAAAGTGCTCGTCGCTGCCGATGCCGTTGAGGATAACACCGCCCAGGTTAAGGGCGGGGTCAAAAGCCTTATAGCCAGAAACCATCGCCGCCAGGCTGCGCGCCCCCTTGCGGCTGTCAACCACCAGTATTACCGGCGCCCCGAGGAGCTTAGCCAGCTCGGCGGTGCTGCCCTCATCATTTATTGATGAGTGCCCGTCGTAAAGACCCATGACCCCTTCAATAACGGCAATGTCTTTACCCACCATAGCGCGGCTAAATAGTTCCAGCACGACGTCACGAGACAGCAGCCAGGTGTCCAGATTACGGGACACTTCGCCGCTTACCCAGGTATGATAGCTGGGGTCAATATAGTCAGGCCCGGTCTTGAAGGGCTGCACCTTCAAGCCGTGTTGGCGCAGAGCGCCCATCAGCCCGGTGGCAACCGTCGTCTTGCCGACACCGCTGGTAGTACCGGCGATGACTATCGCCCTCATGACTGCTCCTGCCTCAGGTCGTATTTCTTCCCGTAACCGCGGGGGGTTACCATCCAGCCGTCAAGGTTAAATGTGGCTGAATTGCCAACAATAACGGTGGTATTCATGCCAATCTCATAGTCCAGCATGTGTTCCAAATCGGTGACGACCACCTCCTGCTCCTGACGGTAAGCATTGGTGGCGATACCTACCGGGGTTGATGGCGGGCGATACCTCAGGATGATTTCCCTGGCTTTAATTAGCTGGCGTTGGCGCTTCTGGCTCCTGGGGTTATAGAGTACGATAACAAAATTCCCCTCCGCCGCCAGCTCCAGTCTCCGGCTAATTTCCTCCCAGGAGACAAGGTAGTCGCTGAGGCTTATGCTGGCAAAGTCGCCGCTTATGGGGGCGCCGAGGAGGGTGGCGCTGGCTACCAGTAAGGGTACCCCCGGTATCACCTCTATATCTATATCCCCCGGTTGCCCGCCAAGGACTTCACCCACCAGCCCCGCCATGCCGTAGATGCCGCTATCGCCGCTGGAGACAAGGGATACTATTTTCCCTTTCTTAGCCTGGCTAATCGCCGTCTTCACCCGCTCCACCTCCGCCCCCATACCGCTAGCGATAACCTCTTTCTGGCCGAGATAGGGCTCAATCAGCTTGATATAGCTCCTGTAGCCAACGACCACCTCACTCTGATTAATAGCCTCTCTGGCTCTGAAGGTCATGTGCTCCGGGTCGCCGGGGCCGATGCCGACCAAGAAAAGCTTTCCCCTAGCGGCAGACCTAGCAACGGCGATGGTTACCGCCCGCTTGTAGCTAATTTTGGGTACAATGAGAGAGTGGCTGCCACTGCTCAACAGCGCCGCCGACTCGCATACCGCCGGCGTCCCCACATGTTTCAGCACCAAGGGTGAGGGGCGGGAGGATTTCACCTTAGATAGAGCTTCCTTATCAAAGTACTCTATGGGCAGGCGGTATTTTCGAGCAAACTCAAGAAGCCCGGGCTCATTCTTCTTTATATCTATGGTAGCTATATTCCGGATGCTCTTGATGGAAAGCCCGTGCTCGGACAAGGCCTGCGTCACCGCCTTTTCTATCTCGGCAGCCTCTATCCCCCGGTTACAGCCAACGCCGAGCACCAGGCTTTGGGGGGAAGCTATCTTACTTACTTCTGAGGCTGTGGTGACGACCGCATTAGCGCCGATAAGAGAGGCTACTTTTCTAGCCAGCTCATTGGCACCCCCCTCGTGCCCCGAGAGCAGACTCACGCTGAAAGAACAGGCGTCGTCAATCACCACCACCCCGGGGTCTTTATGCTTATCCCTGAGCTCTGAGGCGACCAGGCGCACGGCGATGCCCACCGCCATGATAAGCACCAGGCGGCGGTAGCGGCTGAAGACCCCCCTGACCGCCTCTTTTGCCGGAGACGAAAATGCATGCTCACCCGGCTTTCGCCCAGCGGCAAACTTTTGCGGCAGGTAAAGGTGGCTGCCGGGGAGCAGCCCTTTCAAGCGCCGACCCAGCGCCGCCCCCTTTTCGGTTATGGCGACAATGGCTATGCCCTTACTCACTTCTTAGAACCTCGGCTATAGAGCTTTGAGCGCCGCCTCTTTCTCTCTGAATTCAAGAAAGCGCCCACCAGTATTAATGCCTGCTTTTTTATGCCCGATGCCTTCACCCTTTCCACCAGATTTTCTAGTGTAGTCCGCAGCACAAGCTCATCTTTCCAGCTGGCTTTATAGACCACCGCCGCCGGGGTATCGGGGGGATAGCCCCCGGCAACAAGCTCGGCGACAACCCTTTCTATAAGCGATGCGCTCAGGAAAATCGCCATGCTGGATTGGTGCTGAGCCAGACTTTTTAGACCTTCCAGAGGCGGGACCGGCGTCTTGCCCTCCATGCGGGTGATGATAACCGTCTGGGAAAGCTCAGGTATGGTAAGCTCAGTCTTCAGGGCGGCGGCGGCGGCAAAGAGGGAGCTTACGCCGGGGATAATCTCGTAGGCTATACCCTTCTCCTCCAGCACTGACATCTGCTCCTGGATAGCTCCGTAGATGCCGGGGTCACCGCTCTGCAGGCGGGCAACCACCTTCCCCTCCCCAACCGCCTTTACTATAATCTCAGTCGTCTCCTCCAGGCTGAGGGAGGCGCTGGGGTAAATCTTGGCCTTCCCCTGAGCAAAACTACACACCTCAGGGCTTACCAGCGAATCGGCGTAGATAATAACGTCCGCCCGCTTGATGATGTCTTTCGCCCTGATAGTCAAAAGTTCGGGGTCACCGGGGCCAGCACCGATAAAATACACCTGAACCGCCATTTTATTTCCGCAATATCAGGAGAGAGAAATAGTCTATTTTTTCTCCCTTCAACTGGCTTATGTCCCGGATTATCTCTTCCTCCTGAGTAGTGCACCTCCTGACATAGACGCATTTTTCGGTCAGCTTCAACTCCTCAAGGATGGGGAGGAGCTTATCAAAGACGGTATTCATCTTAATAAAGACCACCGTGTCAAAGTTTGCAATTGTCTCCCTGATAACTTTATCGTCACGGTTACCGGAGATTATAGCGATGCGCTCATCGCTGCTGGCAAGGGGGACTACAGCCCTGGCGGCGGCGGCATTAATCGAAGAAATGCCGGGGACAACCTCAACCTCTATCTCGGGGTGACCCTTTCGCAGCGTCTCCAGTATATGAATAAAGGTCCCGTAGAGAAGGGGGTCGCCGACATTAACGAAGGCGCAGTCCTCTCCCTTCTTGAGATAGCGCCAGATAGTATCCGCCGCCTGCTGCCAGTAATCGGCCAGCTGCTTCTTATCCCTCAGCATGGGGAGGACCAGCCCCACCACCTTTCCCTCCGCCTTTTTTATCAGACTGCTAATAACCGACCTGGCGTAGCTCTTGCTTTCTCTGTCTTTCAGCGGCACGAAGATAACGGGCACACGGGAGAGGATGTTATACGCCCGCAAGGTCAGGAGTTCCGGGTCACCCGGCCCAACCCCCACCCCGTAGAGGCGTCCTATTTCCTTCTTTTGATGCCGAGCCGCGCTGGACATCGTCTCCCTCTCTATAGTTCAAAATCATCGGGCCAGGGTCTGTGCAGGCACTCCATATAATAGCGGGCAGGCAAGGCAAGCATGGACGCCTTTGTCATCAGGGATGCCCAGTACATGCCACCCCTGGTAACCTGAACATGGGTAGGGTGTTCCTTAATAAGGTTCAGCAGCTTGAGCATAAGCATGAACCTGCCCATCGCCTTCTCCATCTTGACCCCAAAGCGCTTCTCAAATTCGGCTTTCTCCACCCTCAGCCCATACAGCCCCATCATGAACCACCGCCTCATCACCCGCTCTGGCGGCGTAACCATTCCCGTAGCTATGGGCAAGCCTGTTTCCACCCTCTTGATATACTCCCCGAGGGAGAAGGTGTTGACATAGAACAAGCCCCCAATCTTGGTATAGCCGCTAATCCCCACCCCGATATTCTCGTCGCGGGTGCAGGTTAAATACTGCAACCCACCCCCGTTATCCCTAATGAAATCCCAGCAGCTAGACTGCTTATATCCGTTAGCGGTGAGGAAATCGCAAACCGTATAAAACATCTCCCTTTCCAAGCGGGGAGAGGGGGTAGCGAGATGCCCCTTCTGGAGGTCGCGATACCAGCGGGTATGGGGAAAGAGCATAAGGGGGTAATATGAAATTTGATGGGCGCCACTCCCGGCTGCCATCTCAAGGTCGCTCAGCAGGCTGGGGGTTTGCTGATTGGGCAAGCCGTGCAACAGGTCAATGCTAACGTAGAAACCCTCGCCGAGCAGAAGCTCTATAGCCTTGAGCAAAGCCCTGGCATCATAATAGCCCCGCCCCATACCCCTCAGTATTTC
>CAYWCO010000024.1:0-13308 GCA_964456815.1 uncultured Dehalococcoidales bacterium
GTCTCGGTGTCTAATCTCATTGCTATACCCAGACCAGTGTGCTATATTTTGGGTAATGAAAGCCGGGATTAAAACTATCCCTGAGGGCACGGTTACCTCGCCTGAGGGTTTTTTTGCCGGTGCTACCTCCGCCGGCATAAACGAAAAAGCCAAGGATAAGCCAGACCTCGGTGTTCTCTTTTCCGAGGCGCCATGCGTCGCCGCAGGGGTTTTTACCACCAACCGCATTAAGGCGGCGCCGGTGGTCCTCTCTCAGCAAAGATTAAAAAAGGGGAAGGCGGGGGCGGTGGTGGTGAACAGCGGCTGCGCCAATGCCTGCACCGGGGAGAGGGGGATGGGGGATGCGGCTAGGATGGCGGAGCTGACCGCCGAGGGCATCGGCATATCGCCTGAGGACGTGCTGGTCGCCAGCACCGGCGTTATCGGCATGCCCCTGCCCATGAAGCGAATAGCGCCCGCCATAGAGCAGGTTATCCTCTCCCGGGAGGGCGGTCATGAGCTGGTAAGGGCGATGATGACCACCGATACCTTCGCCAAGGAAACGGCGCTCAGGGTCAGGGTGGGAAAGAGTGAGTTCACCATTGGCGGGGTGGCGAAGGGGTCGGGGATGATTCACCCTGACCTAGCAACCCTGCTCTGCTTTATAACCACCGACGCCGCCGTCGAGCAGGGCTTTCTTAAAAAGGCTCTGAAAAAGGCGGTGGACGGCTCGTTTAATATGATTTCTATTGACGGAGACACCAGCCCCAACGATATGGTGCTGCTTATGGCTAACGGTCTGGCGGGGGGCAAGGCGCCGGCGGATGCCTTTGAGCAGGCTCTGGAGCAGGTCTGCATCTATCTGGCGAAGAGCGTTGCCCGTGACGGGGAGGGGGCAAGCAGGCTCATTGAGGTAACGGTTAGCGGTGCCCCCGGTCTGGCTGAGGCGAGGCTGGCGGCAAGGACGATAGTAAGCTCGTCGCTGGTGAAGGCAGCAATTCACGGCGCCGACCCCAACTGGGGGCGGATTATGGCGGCGCTGGGGCGGAGTGGGGTGGAGGTTAAGGAAGCCAAGACCGACCTTTATATTGGTGATATGGCGCTGGTAAAGGCAGGCGCGCTCTTGTCCTTTAATAAGCGGGGGGTAATCAAGCTGCTGGGGGGGAAAGAGGTGGCTATAAGCCTTAATCTTAACCTCGGCTCAAGCAGTGCCACCGCCTGGGGTTGCGACCTGTCTGAAGAATATGTAACTATTAACAGTCAGTATATGACATAAAATGGGCAATAAATTGGGCAAGGTTATCGTAGTTAAAATCGGTGGTGCCACTCTGGGCAGCCAGGACACCACCATTGAGGACTTAGCCTCCCTTCAGCGGCAGGGTAAATCGCTGGTTATAGTCCACGGCGGCGGTAAGATAATAACCGACTGGCTGGAGAAGCGGGGGATTCCCACCAGGTTTGTCAACGGCGAGCGGGTAACCGATGAAGCCACCCTTGAGGTGGTGATTTCAGTGCTTGCCGGGCCAGTCAACAAGCAGATTGTAGCCAGCATCAATAACCTGGGGGGACAGGCGGTAGGTATTAGCGGTGTAGACGGGGCTTTTATTCAAGCCAGGATTAAGAACACAGAGCTAGGCTACGTCGGTGTAGTGGAAAAAGTAAACCTGGCTCCCCTAGAGGCGCTGCTGAAATCAAGCTATGTTCCGGTAGTTGCTCCCCTTGGTCTCTATTCCTCAGATCAGCCAGGCGAAACGAGGGGAATAGTTAATATTAACGCCGATGCTGTCGCCGGGGAGGTTGCGGCGGCTATCGGTGCCGGGAGGCTTGTCTTCCTCACCGATGTCGTTGGCGTCTGCGACCAATCAGGCAATTTGCTGCCTAACCTCTCCCCCGATGAAGCCGAGGCTCTGCTGGCTTCGGGGGTAGCTTCAGGGGGGATGATTCCCAAGGTTAAGGCGTGCCTGAGGGCGCTCTCCGGAACCCCGGTTACTCGCATCATAGACGGTCGGAAGCCCCACGCCTTGCTTGGAGAGATTGAAGGCAAGGGTGGTGGCACAACAATAGGGAGACAGAAATGACTAACTGGCAGGAGCTTGAGCATAAATACTTTATGCACACCGTAGAGCGTGTCCCCTTAACCATAGTCAGGGGTCAGGGGGCGCGTGTGCAGGACGAGGAGGGGCGGGAATACCTTGACTTTGTCGGCGGCTGGGCGGTCAACAGTTTAGGGCACTGCCATCCGGCGGTTACAAAAGCAATAAGCGAGCAGGCACAACTGCTCATTCAGGCATCCAACCAGTTCTATACCATTCCCCAGATTCGTCTGGCTGAGCTTTTAGTCCAGAATAGCTGTCTGGACAAGCTCTTCTTTGGCAACAGCGGTGCTGAGGCTAACGAGGGGGCGATAAAGCTCGCCCGCCGTTACGGGCAGCTCCACCTTGGCGGAGCCTATGAGGTCATTACCACCATTGGCTCCTTTCACGGTCGCACCCTGGCTATGGTGGCAGCTACCGGTCAGCCAAGGTTCCAGGAGCAATATCCTCCCCTCCCCACCGGCTTTGTCAATGTGGAGTACAACAACATTGACGCCATAAGGTCAGCCACTACCGATAAGACCTGTGCCGTGATGGTGGAACCGATACAGGGGGAGGGGGGTGTCAATGTGCCTGATGATAGCTATCTACCGGCAATAAGAGCCTGGTGCGACCAGAAGGGCATCCTGCTTATTCTGGATGAGGTTCAAACCGGCGTAGGTCGGACGGGAACGCTCTTTGCCTACGAGCAATATGGTGTTGAACCTGATATAATGACACTGGCTAAGGGTTTAGCCAGTGGCGTGCCCATCGGCGCTATTCTGGCCAAGGAGAGGGTGGCTGTGTTCGCCCCCGGGGAGCACGGCTCTACCATGGGTGGTAACCCATTGGCCTGTGCCGCTGGTTACGCTACGGTAAAATTCATCATTGCTAACGATATACCGGGGAAGGTAAAGGCAGCGGGAGATTATCTTATCGCCGGGCTGGAGGGCTTGAAGAGTAAATTTCCCTTTATCACCGAGGTCCGGGGACGGGGGCTACTGGTAGCGATGGAATTTAGCTCTGATATTGCCCAGCCCTTGGTGATGGCTTGCCTTGAGCGAGGGCTGCTGGTTAACCGGGTGAAGCCCAACGCCCTGCGCTTTATGCCCCCCCTTATTATCGGCAACAAAGAGGTTGATGAGGCACTGGGCATACTAGACGAAGCGCTGGCTAGTGTGGCGAAGTAAGGGAGATTTAACATGTCAGACAAAGTAGTACTGGCTTATAGCGGTGGCTTGGACACCTCAGTAGCTATCAGGTGGCTTAAAGAAAAGTATAAGCTTGATGTTGTTGCCCTTAACGTCAATGTCATTAGCGAGCGGGACTTTTCCGCTGTCCGCAAGAAGGCGCTTAGTATCGGGGCAGCGAAGGCAGCGGTGGTGGACGCCAGGAAGCCGTTTGTTGAGCACTTTATCTTCCCGGCGTTGCAGGCGGACGCCCTCTACGAGGGGCAATACCCTCTGGCTACGGCACTGGCTCGCCCCTTAATGGCCAAGTTGCTGGTGGATACCGCTTCCAAGGAAGGGGCTAGGGCAGTAGCCCATGGCTGCACTGGCAAGGGGAATGACCAGGTGCGGTTTGATGTGGGCGTGGCTACCCTGGCACCCAACCTCAAGATTATCGCCCCTGCCCGGGAGTGGGGCATGAGCCGGGAGGAGACGATAAAATACGCCCAGCGCTACGGTATCCCGGTGCCGATTACGGTAAAAAGCCCCTACTCCATTGACGAGAACCTTTGGGGGAGGAGTATTGAGTGCGGTGTCCTGGAAGACCCCTGGGTTGAGCCGCCGGCGGACGTTTTTGCCTGGACAAAATCGCCGGCTGACGCCCCGAATAAGCCCGCCTATGTGGAGATTGGCTTTGAGAAGGGCATCCCCATTGGTCTTGACGGCAAGAAGATGGACGGGGTAAGCCTGGTTCAGCTCCTTAATCAGCTGGCTGGGGAGCACGGGGTAGGCAGGGTTGACCACGTGGAGAACCGGCTGGTGGGGATAAAATCAAGGGAAATTTATGAAGCCCCGGCGGCTACGGTGTTGCTGCAGGCGCACCAGGCTCTGGAGGCGCTGACCCTGTCTAAAGACCAGCTTCGCTTCAAGCAGAAGGTGGCTGTTGAATACGCCGACCTTATCTATAATGGTCTGTGGTTTAGCTCACTCCGGGAGGACCTGGCGGCTTACGTTGAATCTTCACAGCGTTTTGTTAGCGGCGTGGTGAGGCTCAAGCTGTTTAAGGGAAGCTGTAGCGTGGTGGGGAGAAAATCGTCTAAATCGCTATATAGCTATGGCCTGGCTACCTACGACAAGGGTGATGAGTTTGACCAGTCTGCCGCCGTTGGCTTTATCCGCCTCTGGGGGCTGTCAGCGCAGACTCAAGCCCAATTGCAGGGCAAGAAGACAAAGGGTAAAAAGGCAAAGAAGGGTAGCAAATGAGCCAGATACGCGGACGTTTTAAAAAGGCAGCCAGTAAGCTGGCAGCCGAATATACCGCCTCTCTCCCCTTTGACTGGCGCCTGTACCCCTATGACATCGCCGGCTCTATTGCCCACGCCAGGATGCTGGCAAAACAGAAGATAATTTCATCAAAAGAGTCGGAGACGATAGTCAAGGGGCTGAAGTCTATCCAGAAGGAGATAGAGGGGAGCGAGTTTGAGTTCAAGCTGGAGCTTGAGGATATACACATGGCTATTGAAGCGCGGCTTATGGAGAAGGTGGGTGAGGTGGGGGGCAAGCTCCACACCGCCCGCTCCCGAAATGACCAGGTGGCTCTGGACCTGCGCCTCTTTACCCGGGACGCAATCTCAAGCACCATCGCTGAGTTGAGAGAATTACAGCACGCCCTTATTAATCTGGCTGAAGCCAACAAGAAGGTGATTATACCCGGTTATACCCACCTTCAGCCGGCGCAGCCGGTCTTGCTAGCTCACCACCTGCTTGCCTATTTTGAGATGCTCCAGCGTGATGTTGACCGCTTTGTCGATTGCTTTGAGCGCGCCGATGTCATGCCGCTGGGCAGTGGCGCCCTTGCCGGCGTCGCCTATGATATTGACCGTCAGTTTTTAGCTAAAGAACTGGGCTTCAGCCAGGTAAGCCAGAACAGTATTGACGCCGTATCGGATAGAGATTTTATAATTGAGTATGAGGCGGCGGCAAGCCTGTGCATGATGCACCTCTCCCGGCTGGCGGAGGAAATTATTCTCTGGTCTTCCGCCGAGTTTAGTTTTATTGAGCTTGATGAGGCTTATGCCACCGGCTCAAGCATTATGCCCCAGAAGAAGAACCCCGATGTCGCCGAGCTGGCGCGGGGTAAGGCGGGGAGGGTCTACGGCAGCCTCATGGCGCTGCTGACAACGATGAAGGCTCTTCCCCTCTCCTATAACCGGGATATGCAGGAGGATAAAGAAGGCTTCTTTGATACCGTAGACACCATACTATCTACGTTGGAAGTGTTTACGGGCATGGTCAGGACGCTTAAGGTAAAGCCGGAAAACACCAAGCGGGCTCTGGAAAAGGGCTATATTCTAGCCACCGACCTCGCTGACTATCTGGTCAAGAAGGGCGAAGCCTTCCGCACCGCCCATGATATTGTGGCTAAGCTTGTGAGCTATGCTATGGGCAAGAATAAGTCGTTTAGTGAGCTCAGCATGGCTGAGTATAAAAAGTTTTCTCCCCGCTTTGCCCAGGATGTCTATTCCATCACGGTAGAGTCTTCTCTTGCTGCCAGGGGTGTTGTTGGCGGTACTGCTCCCAGGCAGGTGGCACGGGCGCTGGCTGCAGCTAAGAAGATAATCGGAGTTAGGGGTGGGAAGTAAGCCCGCTATAAAGCTTGCCCCCTCTATTCTCTCCGCCGATTTCGCTCGCCTCGGCGAGCAGGTTGTTGAAGCCACCAGGGCTGGTGCCGACTATATCCATGTTGATGTTATGGACGGGCGTTTTGTCCCCCAGATAACCATCGGCGCGCCGGTGGTGGCTTCAATCCGTAAGTGGACAGACCTCCCCCTTGACGTCCATCTTATGACTGAGGCACCGGAAAGGCAGATTTCTCAGTTTGCTCAGGCCGGCGCTGACATTATTACCGTTCATATTGAAGCCTGCCCTCGTATTCAGCAGCTGGTGCAGGCAGTTAAGGAGCTTGGGGTTAAGGCGGGGGTATCTATTAAGCCGGAAACGCCTGTAGATACGCTTAAAGAGGTTCTCCCTTCCCTGGATTTGGTCCTGGTGATGACGGTCAATCCCGGCTATGGCGGGCAGCCTTTTATTGAGTCAACGCTGGACAAGATAGCCCGCCTGCGCGCCGAGCTTGATGAGAAGGGTTTAGCTGCCGAACTGGAGGTTGATGGCGGCATCAATGCTGAGACTGCCCCCAGGGTGGTTGAGGCGGGGGCGAGGGTACTGGTGGCTGGCGCCGCCGTATTTGGTTCAGGGCAGACGGTGGCAGAAGCCCTCAAGAAGCTCAGGGCTAGGCTGCCTTAGCCAGTTTATGCTGGCTGCGCAGGCACCTGGTGCACAGGTTCAGCCGTTTTTTCTTCCCCTCTATGGTGATGGTAACCGGGTGAATATTGGGCACCCAGCTGCGTTTGGTATGCCGCTTAGAGTGGCTTACGTTATGACCGAAGCGGGGTGACTTGCCACATAAATCGCACTTCAATACGCTTTCTCCTTTGACTATTTAGCAAATTTACGGTAGAATTTCGTCTATAATATTAACACAGGCAGGCGATTGTGACAAGGAAGGCACAGACTAGGTCTATCTCCGGGCAGGATTTAAGGGAAATGTTTGCCGCCGCTACCGGATGGCTGGAGAAGTGCGCCGCCGACATCGATGCCCTGAATGTCTTTCCCGTCCCTGACGGAGATACCGGGACTAACATGTTGCTTACCATGCGTTCCTCTCTGGAGGAAGTCAGCAGCACTACCGACAACTCCGGTGCTTCAGAGGTGGCTCGGGCTATGGCTAAGGGGGCACTGATTGGGGCTCGGGGTAACAGCGGGGTAATCCTGTCGCAGATCTGGAATGGTTTGGCTCAGGGCCTGGAAGGCAAGGAAAAGATTACCGGCGGCGACCTAGTTAAAGGCTTGCTCCAGGCATCAAAGGTGGCTTATAAGGGGTTGAGCAATCCGGTAGAGGGGACTATTCTTACTGTAATGAGGGAGGCGGCAGCGGCTGCCCAGGCGCATGCCGATAATGCCGGCGACGATGTGGTCTCGGTCTGGGAGGTCACGGTTGATGCTGCTCGGGAGTCGGTGGCTAATACCCCCACCCTCCTGCCGGTACTGAGGGAGTCGGGGGTGGTGGATGCTGGCGGGCAGGGTCTATACACCATCTTTGAGGGTGCCCTCCACTACCTTAAGGGGGAGGCGGAGCAGTTGAAACTGCGCAAGCCGTGGCTGGTTGCCTCAAGCGTGCCGCTTGTGGCTAAGGCTCCTCAGATGGTTGGCGCTGAGGCAATGCCCGAAGTGCCCTACGGCTATTGCACCAATTTTGTGATTAAGGGGCACGGGCTTAACCCGGATAAGCTCAGGGAGAGGCTGGAGAAGAGGGGGCAATCGGTTATTGTAATTGGTGATAATTCGGCGGTCAGGGTTCATATTCATACCCTGGACCCCGGCGAGATTATGCACTATGTTGTCTCCCAGGGCACCCTGCACGAGATAGCTATAAATAATATGGATGAGCAGTACCGGGAATTCCTGGAGATGCAGAAGGAGAGGATGCCGGCGGTTGATATTGCTATTGTGGCGGTGGTGGTCGGGGATGGCCTGAGCAACGTTTTCACCAGCCTGGGGACAACAGCTATCGTCCCCGGCGGGCAGACAATGAATCCCAGCACCAAGGACTTGCTCCAGGCGGTGGAAGCAGTGCCTTCGGAAAAGGTTGTTATTCTGCCCAACAATAAGAATATCGTGCTTACTGCGGGTCAGGTCCAGTCATTGACCAATAAAAAGGTTGAGGTGGTGCCGGCAAAAACAATCCCCCAGGGGGTGGCGGCACTCTTAGCCTTTGATTATGAGGCTGACCTGGAAACGAACGTCCAGAATATGGACGAGGCGATAAAAGCGATAAAGTCTATTGAGATTACCCGGGCGATACGCTCAACGCGGCTTGGTGGTTTTGATATTAAAAAGAAGCAGGCGATTGGCTTTCTGGATGGAGACCTGGTGGCGGTGAGTGATAAGCCTGAGGATGTTCTTGGGGAGGTGCTGGCCAGGGTGAATCTGGGTGAGGCTGAGGTCATTACCATCTACTACGGGGCTGATACCACGCCGGCTGATACGGAGCAGGTGGTGGCTGGTATCCGTGAAAAGTACCCCAAGCTTCAGGTTGAGGTAATTAAAGGCGGTCAGCCTCACTATAATTACATGGTTTCTGTGGAGTAGGGGTTATTATGGTGGTAAAGATTGTTACCGACAGTTTGGGTGATATACCCTCCGAGCTAGCCAAGGAGCTGGGAATCATCGTAGTCCCGGTTAATGTTCATTTTGGTACCCAGACCTTCCGTGATGGCGTTGACCTGACTGCTGAGCGGTTCTACGATAAGTTAGTCCACAGCAAAATCTTTCCCACCACCACCGTACCATCCCCCGCCGTGTTTGTTAGTGTCTATGATAAGCTGGCTGAGGATACCGACGAAATCGCTGTCATTACCTTCTCCCGTAGGCTTGGCGCTAGCTATGATACCGCCGTAGAGGCTAAAGGGCTGATGAAGCGGAAGTGCCGGCTGGAGGTGATTGATTCGAGGTGGGTGGTTATGGCACAGGGGCTGATAGTTATTGCTGCGGCTAAGGCAGCCAAAGACGGGGCTAAGCTTGATGAGGTGGTTAGTCTAACTCGCCGCAATATCCCCCGGGCTGATGTTCGTATGGTTTTTGATACCCTGGAATACCTCAATCGGGGTGGGCGCATCGGCAAAGCCCATACCTTTCTGAGCTCGGTGCTCAGGGTGAACCCCGTCCTCGGTATAAGGGGTGGCGAGGTCTACCCTTTCGCCCGTGAGCACTCCCGGACTAAGGCAATTGATTACCTGTATCACTTTGCTACCGGCTTTTCTCACGTAGAGGGGATGGCGGTGGAGGATGCCACCACCCCCGACGAAGCCGATGAGCTGGTTAAGCGGATTGGCTCTAAGTTTCCCCAAGAGACTATCTACAGGACAAAGTTTGGCTCGGTGGTAGGGGCGCATGTTGGTCCCCATGTTCTAGCAGTATCGGTGCTGGGGGACAAGCGATGACGGTCAAGATTGTAACTGATAGCACTGCTGACCTTTTACCTCAGGTGGCTCAAGAGCTTGGGATTACGGTGGTGCCAGTCTATCTACGCTTTGGTGAGAAGGTCTACCGGGACGGGGTGGACATGAGCCAGGACGAATTCTACCAGAAACTGATAGAAAGCCCGGTTCATCCCGCTACCTCGCAGCCCGCGCCGGGGGATTTTGCCGATGTCTATAATCGGCTATCCAGTGAGACCGATGAAATAGTCTCCATTCATCTCACCAGTAAGCATAGTGGTACCTATAACTCAGCATTGCAGGGCAGGGAGCTGGTGAAGACAGGTTGTCATATTGAGGTGGTAGATTCACTTTCGGTATCTATGGGTTTAGGGCTGATAGCCATGGCTGCTGCCAGATTGGCTGAGGCTGGGGAAAGCTTGCCGGCAGTAATGGAGGAGATAAGACAGTGCATTCCCCGCATACGCGTGCTTGGTGTTTTTGATACCCTTAAATACCTGCTTCGGGGAGGACGCATCGGTAAGGCAAAGGCGTTACTAGGCAGTGTGCTCAATGTAAAGCCTCTGCTTACCATGCGCGATGGTGAGCTTTTACCTGCTGGTTTAGCCCGCACCCGTTCTAAAGGCATAGACCGTTTATTTGACCTGGCGAAGAACGCTTTGAATATTCAAGAATTAGCCATTGTGCACAGCACTACACCTGATGAAGCCAGCTCACTTAGGGAGCGCATCGCTTCTATCTTTGAGAGGAGGCGGATTCATATAGCTGGGCTAGGACCAGCCTTAGGGGTTCATGGTGGTCCGGGGGCTTTGATTTTAGCCTTGAGGGAGAAGGTAAGCAGTATTAGGCAAGATGCTGGCGAGGGTGAGCCGTTAAAGGGGGGATTTTCCTTGCCCTCGTTACATATACCGAAGTTGACCTTTTCTTGCCCGCGGCTATTCGCCTAGGCGAATGGAGACGAAGCCGTGTCAATAAATGTTGAGCCTCTGCGGAAGATTCTCCAGCTTGAGGGGGAGAAGGGCTATCTGGATTCAGCGGTAATCGGTGGTTTGGACAGGTTCCTTAGCCGCTGGACGAGCCAAGCCGCGCAGTCAGTAACCAGCCCCCAGCTTTTGCGCCAGTTTGAACGACTTAAGCTGCTCAATTCCAACTATGCCTCTTTGACCAAGCAGCAGCGTAAAGAATGGGTGAGTAAGGTTTTTACTTTTTTGCCTGAGCTGGAGCGGGTTGAAGCCGAGAAGGTTGAGGTCAAGCCGCCAGAAGAAGCGGAGGCGGTTGCGCCGCCCCCCGTTAGCCGCCGACCCCCGGCGGCAAAGAAGCGGAAAACAGCAGGCGGGTCTATTGATTCTCCCATTACTACGCTTAAAGGGGTTAGCACCACTCTGGCGGCTAAGTTCAAGCGCCTGGGGGTGGAAACGGTTCGTGACCTGCTCTATTTCTTTCCCCACCGCCACCTTGACTATAGCCAGAGGAAGCATATCTCCCAGCTTACCGAGGGGGAGGAGCAGACGATTATCGCTAACGTGTGGCAGGCTAAGGTGGTTATGCCCGGTGGCAGGCGCAGCACCGAGGCTATAGTCGGCGATGAGACGGGTAATGTGCGGGTGCTGTGGTTTAATAATCCCTATCTGGTAAAGCAGCTGCCGACTAACAGCCGGGTGGTCCTTAGCGGCCGGGTGGGCTTATTTGGCGGGCGGCCTGTGTTCGAGTCCCCGGAGTGGGAGCTGTTGGAGGACAGGGAGCTGGTTCACACCGGGCGCCTGGTTCCCCTCTATCCCCTTACCCAGGGGTTGCACCCCCGCCAGGTGAGGAAACTGATGAAAGAGGTTGTTGACCAGTGGGCATGGCAGGTAGAGGACTTTTTGCCCGCCGAGCTGAGGCAGCGCTGTAACCTGTTTGAGCTGCCCCAGGCAGTAGCCCAGGCTCACTATCCCGAGAGTGAAGCCGCCAAGGACAGGGCAAGGGTCAGTCTGGCGTTTGACGAGCTTTTTCTCCTGCAAATGGGGGTGCTGGCAAGAAAGCGCGAGTGGCAGGAGGGCCAGCCGGGCAACTCTTTTAGTATAAAGACGCCGGTGCTGAATGCCTTTTTAGGCTCTCTGCCCTTTGAGCTGACTGCAGCTCAGCGAAAAGTGCTCGGTGAGATATTAGCCGACCTTGAGAAACCAAGGCCGATGTCCCGATTGTTGCAGGGGGAGGTGGGTAGTGGCAAGACCGTAGTCGCTACCGCCGCCCTGCTTGTCGGGGCTGCCAGCGACTATCAGGGAGCGTTTATGGCGCCGACTGAAATCCTGGCTGAGCAGCATTTCGTTAACGTCTGCCAGCTCCTGTCCAGGGCCGGTCATGATGAGGGAGGGGAGGACAACCTGCGCCGTTACTCCGGGATATTGCCCCGCCCGCTTACCGTGGCGTTACTTATTGGCGGCATAAACCAGGCGCGGAAGCAGGAAATCCAGCAGCTTATCACGGCCGGGGATATAGATATTATTATCGGCACTCACGCCCTTATTCAGAAGGAGATTGAGTTTAACCGCTTGGGCTTGGCGGTGGTTGATGAGCAACACCGTTTTGGGGTTGCCCAGCGTTCAGCGCTGCGGCAGAAGGGGTTTAACCCCCACGTCCTGGTAATGACGGCGACACCCATCCCCCGCACCCTGGCTCTGACCCTTTATGGCGACCTTGACCTGTCGGTCATAGATGAGCTTCCCCCGGGGAGGCAGGTGGTGAAGACCAAATGGCTCAAGCAATCTCAGCGGGATAGCGCCTATGCCTTTTTGCGCTGGCAGGTAGCCGAAGGTCGCCAGGCGTTTATTATCTGCCCCCTGGTTGAGGAATCGGAGGCGATTGAGGCTAAGGCGGCGGTGGCGGAATATGAGCGCCTCTCTCAGGAGGTCTTTGCTGACCTCAGCCTGGGCTTGATTCACGGGCGTATGTCGGTGGCGGAAAAAGACGAGGTAATGCACCACTTTCGCTCCGCCGAGCTGGATATTCTGGTTTCAACGCCGGTGGTGGAGGTTGGTATAGATGTGCCCAATGCTACGGTGATGCTGGTGGAGAGCGCCGACCGCTTCGGCCTGTCGCAGCTGCACCAGTTTCGCGGTCGGGTGGGGCGAGGGGAGGAGCAGAGCTACTGCATGCTGCTGGCGCAGAACCCTTCAGAGATAGGCAGGGAGAGGTTGGACTTGATTGGGAAGATTCAGGATGGCTTTCAGCTGGCTGAGGAGGACCTCAGGCTGCGGGGTCCGGGGGAATTCTTCGGCACTAGGCAGAGCGGCCTCCCTGACCTGCGCATGGCTAAGCTCTCCGATGTGGCGCTGCTGGAGCTGGCGCGTGATGAGGCAATAAGGCTTTTTGAGAAAGATCCCACCCTAAAGAAGCCTGAGCACCGCCTCCTGGCTAAGGAGCTAGCCCGGGTGTGGCAGAAGGGAGGGGAATGGAGCTAGATGTAATGTAGTTCAAATTATGGGGCAAGGAGGAGAAATGGAAGCTTCTAAAGCTGCGAAACCAATGAGATGGGCAGGACGCATAATTGGATTGTTATCGGTGGTAAGCATTCTGTTGGCCCTGTTTTTCTTAGCCTTGGCTCTATCATGGACTATGGCGTCCGTAGACTGGACTCCATTATTCATGATGGCGATAATTACATTGTTTGCTCTGGCAGGTTGTATCGTCTCTTGGTGGCGCGTTCAATTGGCTGGTATATTAATCGTTTCAGTTAGTATCGTGCTGGGCATCTCATGGGGTCTCTCTCTTAAACCTTACGAGTACCAATATCTTATTTATATAGTGGTGTTTGATTTACCGCTTTTTATTGCTGGTGCGTTATTTCTCTCCTCGTGGTGGCTTTCAAAAAGGATACGCTAGCGTAGGTTTATTATTAGAGAAAAGGGCGGCGTTTACCAGCGTTTTTTCTTCCCACCCACCCTCGGAGGCTTTGCCTCTAAAAATCTCTTCTTTTTGGGGTGTTTAAGAGGGGCGAAAGCCCCTCTTTTTAGTTAAGTTCCCCCTCTCCTTTGAAGGAGAGGGGGATAAAGG
>CAYWCO010000025.1:0-13139 GCA_964456815.1 uncultured Dehalococcoidales bacterium
TGCCCGCCCTCAGAGGTTTCACCTCTAGGACTCTCCTGACCCTGTCTTAAGGGTGGGGTGTAACCCCTTCCTTAAAGGGCGGTGGGTGGGAAAAGATATAAAATTATTGGGGGCTTTGCCTCTCCTTACTCTCCTTATGGTTTTTCCTTAAGCTGGGGGAATAAAATAACCTCGCGGATTGACTGCTGGCCGGTGAGCACCATCACCAGTCGGTCTATGCCCACCCCAAGCCCGCCGGCGGGGGGCATGCCGTACTCCAGCGCCAGCAGGAAGTCCTGGTCAATAGTCTCCTCCACCTCAGCCTCCGTCTGGCGCCCCTTTTGCTGCCTTACAAAACGCTCTCTCTGTTCCAGGGGGTCGTTAAGCTCGGTGAAGGCGTTGGCAATCTCCATACCCCCGGCAAAGGCTTCAAAGCGTTCCACCAGACGCTTATTATCCGGTTTGGTCTTAGCCAGCGGCGACATCTCCACGGGGTAGTCAATGAGGAAGGTGGGCTGTATTAGCTTCGGCTCAACAAAGGTTGAGATAAGCTCGTCTATCAGCTTGCCCCTGTCCTTTTTGGGGTCAGCCTCCATTTTTAAGCCCTGCATCGCCGCCCGCAGCGAATCGGCGTCAGGGTAGTCCTCAAAATCAATGCCGCTATGTTCTTTAATTGCCTGGCGCAGTTCCAGGCGCGGCCAGGGCGGCTTAAATTTAATGGTCTCCTCGCCGAACTTGACCCCTTCGCCGCCCGTAACCTGCTGGCTTATTTCAGACACCATCTCCTCAACCATGCCCATAATGTCGTTATAGTCGGCGTAGGCTTCGTAGCTTTCCAGCATGGTGAACTCGGGGTTGTGCTTGGTTGAGACGCCCTCGTTGCGGAAGATTCGCCCCAGCTCATATACCCGGTCAAAGCCGCCGATAAGCAGCCGCTTGAGGTGAAGCTCGGGGGCAATCCTGAGGTAGAAGTCCTGGTCAAGGGCGTGGTGGTGAGTGGTGAAGGGGCGGGCTAAAGCGCCGCCGGCTGAGGGCTGGAGCACCGGCGTCTCTACTTCAAGAAATCCCCGCCGGTTGAGGAACTCGCGGATGGTGGTAATAACCAGGCTGCGCACGCGGAAGATTTCCCTGGCTTCGGTGTTGGCGATTAGGTCTAAGTAACGCTGGCGGTATCTTATTTCCACATCGCTGAGCCCATGCCACTTTTCCGGTAGCGGCTGCAGCGACTTTGCCAGCAGGGTGAAGTCTGCTACCTCAACGGTTGGCTCCCCGCTCTTGGTCTTGAAGAGCTTGCCGCTGACGCCGATAATATCGCCGATGTCCAAGTCCTGAAATAGCTTGAGGTTCTCTTCGCTGAGGCGGTCTTTGTAGAAGCATAGCTGGATTTTTCCAGAGCCGTCGCGCAGGTCAAGGAATGAAATTTTGCCCATGGGGCGGTTAGCCATGATACGCCCGGCGATGTTAACTACTGCCTCGGCCTGGCTCGTCTCTTTTTGCTTGAGTAGTTCCAGGGCTTGCTCGGTGGTGTGGCTACGGTGATAGCCGTAGGGGTAGGGGTTGATGCCACGCTCGCGAAGCCGTTCAAGCTTTTGTCGGCGCTGCTCTGCTATACGGTCTAATCTGGATGCCATCGCTTTGCTCTCTTAAGGTGTCCAGCCAGACGGCTGACTTTATCTCCCTTTCCAGTAAGTATTTGAGGTAGTTCCTTATCACCATCTCCATCTGATGGGAAAGCTCCGGGTCTATTTTAAGTCCGCTGACAACGGAATAGTCGTTATTTTGTAGTAATAGTAGCACTTTTTGGGCGTTTGCCGAAAGGGGGTAACCGGGCTGGTCTTGCTGGCAGCAGGCGGGGCAAAGTATGCCGCCAGCGCCGGGGCAGAATGAGTTGGTGGTTTCCTTTAACATGGAGCGGCAGGAGACGCACTGCTCAAGCTGGGGGCGGTAGCCGGTCTCGTTCAGGAGATGCAGTTCAAAGTGGCGCAGGACGAGCTCGTTATCACCGCCAAGCTGCAGGCGTTGCAGCGTCTGGAGCAGTAGCTGGAACAGGGGGTGGTTTTCCAGCTCATCGGCGCCAAACTGGTTGACCAGCTCGGTGGCATAGAGGGCGTAGGAGGTGAGCTTAAGGTCGCTCTTTAGAGGCAGAAAGCTGTTTATGGTCTGGGTGCCGGTTACGGTATCAATGTTTTTGCCCCGTGCCAGCGAAATCAGGCTGTGGGTGAGCAGTTCCAGGTGCCCCGACATCTTGCTCCTGGGGCGCCTCACCCCCTTAGCCACCGCCTGAATCTTGCCCAGGTGGGGGGTGAAGAGGGTGAGTATTCTATCCGCCTCCCCCAGCTTGACCTTTTTTATAACTATGGCTTCAGTCTGGTAGGTTCTTGGCTTGGTCATTTTAACTACTCAAGCACCCTCGGGGTGCGATGGACGCTGGTCAGGTAGCGAATGACGCCGCGTAGCGCCTTCCAGTCAAGCGCTATGTGAATCAGCGTTATCGCTATCATCGCCACGCCGAACCATAGGTGTATTTCATTCCAGTCGTGTTTGGTCAGCCCCAGAAATAGTACTTGCCAGCCGGCTCGAGGTCCAGCGGGAGCCGCCCATAGTATAAACCCGCTTATGGCGGTCAGACACCAGCCGGCAATCAGCATTATGGCGACCACGGCGCGGGCACGGACTTTAGATTTAGTTGGCTTGTCTTTCATTTTAAGCCCCC
Organism: uncultured Dehalococcoidales bacterium; assembly: GCA_964456815.1. Taxonomy (GTDB): domain Bacteria; phylum Chloroflexota; class Dehalococcoidia; order Dehalococcoidales; family BS750m-G39; genus CAVTZP01. Next base: position 2,693 of record CAYWCO010000025.1, read on the forward strand.
GTCTGGTAATTTCGCGGCTTGGACATTTTAATTACTTTTGTTTAGTTTGTTTGTGCACTGATTTAACAAATTCGCTTAAATGCACCCAGCTTATGGCTTTGCCGCTGGGCAGAAAGTACTTAATTTGCTCAGTATCCTCTCCATGCTCAGTTACGGTTTCGATTTGCGCTGGTAGTAATTCTTGCTCGATGTTCTGAACAATCATGCCTATCACAGAACCTCCGCGCTCCACTACCACAGGGGCACCGCTGGCGCCTTTCAGTGCTGGGAAAGATAATTCCAAGCACTGGGTTGGTATTGACTCGGGATAAGTACTTTTATAGTAACGCATTACGTTTCCCTTTCGAAAGCAGGGCTCAAAGGTTAGGGCTACTTTTCCATCCTCCATTTGTTCAGGATGTGTACGGCTAAACTCGGCAGTGATAACGTTCCAATTTACTGGGTAGTCTTTGGTTGCAAGGTCTAGAGGTTGAATGTCGCTAGCTTCTTGTACACGTCCTGAGGCAATATCAAATTGGTGAGAAAATTCGAGGTCAGAAATTGGGCATGGAACAGGTTGACTATTTTGTAAGTCAAATGTTATTGCGTTATAGGTATGTTCTTTGGTGCTGTCTTTGCCTGGAAATATGTGTTTTGCAGTGAGAAATGTCCCATCGTTGTCAATAAAGAAGGCTGTGCCCAGAAAAAGGTAACTAGGCATTGACGCTTTATATCTAACGCTTGCTATTGCAAAGATTGCCTTTAATGGCTTGAATGGAAGTGGCATATTTGTCTTTCTGCCCTCCCTTTAGTTTTGCTCAACCTCACCCCCTTTGTCCCCCTCTCCACTCTTGGAGAGGGGGAGGGATTTTAGGGAGGGGGCTTCGCCCCCTCCCTCACCCATCCCCCTTCCCTTCATAAATACCCAAGGGAAGGGGGTAAGGGGGATAGGTTTCTATTCTTCTGAAAAGAACCCCGCCTTGGCCAGAATCTCGCCGGTTAGCGTTGTGCTTGGGACATCCCCCCTGGCTACAGTTATTGCCACTTTATCACCGACAGCGCTGGCAATCCTCGCTACCGCTTGGTGTGTAAAGCCGGGGCAAAGGAAGAGAACCTGAACCCCTTCTTTTTGGACTAAATCCTTGCACACCTCAACTGCCTGGTCAAAATTCATCTCCTCAATGACTACCATAGTTATTTCCGTCTTAGAGGTCTTGACTGAAGCTCGGTGCCGCTTGGGGTCGCCATCAGGCGCCATAATCACGAATGCTGATTTAACAATCATAATACTAGCTCCTTTACTTGCTAAAACTCCTGCCTCTCCTCAGTACCAATTTAGGTGACATTTTTAGAGCCATTTTTTCCTCCTGAAATAGGCCAGCATTGAGCCGGCGGCTAGAACCATGATAATCAGGACGATAGGGTAACCCCAGCGCCAGTTGAGTTCCGGCATGAAGACAAAATTCATGCCATAAACGCCAGCGACGAAGGTTAGCGGGATAAATATTGAGGCAAATATCGTTAGCACCTTCATTACCTCGTTCATTCTGTTGCTTACACTGGAGAGGTAAATATCAAGCATGCCCGAAACGATATCCCGGTGACTCTCGACACTATCAATGACCTGAATTGTATGGTCGTAAACGTCTCTGAGGTATATCCTCGTCGGTTTATGAATAAGTGGCGTTTCAGCCTTCTCCAGCCCGCTGGCTATCTCTCTCAGCGGCCAGGTTGCCTTGCGCAACAGTATCGTTTCCTCTTTCAGCTTGTGAATAGATTGCAATGTCTCTGTGGCGGGCGTTTTTACCAGGTCTTTTTCGACATCCTCTATTACTTCTCCAAGTTTCTCCAGTATGGCAAAGTAGTTATCGACAATACAATCGATTATGGCGTAGGTAAGGTAGTCGGCGCCCGTCTTCCTGATGCGCCCCTTGCCTTTACTGATTCTTTCTCTCACCGGATTGAGGGTATCCCTCTCGCTCTCGTGGAAGGAAATAACAAAATTGGGACCAAGCACCAAGCTTGCCTGCTCTGAACTTATTTCGTCCTTCTCTTTGTCGTAATCGGGGATTTTGAGGACGATAAAGATATAGTTTCCCATGTCCTCCATCTTGGTACGCTGTTCTGTATTAACGATGTCCTCTAGTATGAGCGGGTGCAGGTCAAAGTGCGTGCCGAGTTTCTCGATAAACTCTACATCATGAATGCCGTCAATGTTTATCCAGGTGACCGTTGGTGTGTCTTTAAAGGGGAAGCATTCCTCAACCGTTTTTACTTCCCTCTCCTGGAACTGCGTCTCATCATAGTCAATGAGGGTAATCTTTACCTTCTTGACCTTCCTTTCCCCTATATGGACGAGGGTTCCTGGGGGAAGCCCCGCTTTTTTTGATACCCTCTTGAGCTTAAACATATGACCACCTCGTTTGAGCCAGTGAGCCTGAGGACGGTTAAAACTCCTGCCTGCCCTCAATGGCTCGGGTCAGGGTAACATCGTCGGCGTATTCAAGCTCGGTGCCGAAGGGCAGTCCCCGGGCAAGGCGAGTAACCTTAATACCGAGGGGGGAAATTTGCTTACTCAGGTACATGGCGGTGGTCTCCCCCTCAAGGGTGGGGTTGGTGGCAAGGATAACCTCGCTTACCTCACCGCCCTCCAGCCGCTTCATAAGCTCCTTGGCTCTTATATCGTCAGTCCCCACCCCCTCGGTGGGTGAGATAGCCCCGTGGAGCACGTGATACAGCCCGTTATAGCTCTTGATATGTTCCAGAGCCAGAATGTCCTGCGGCTGCTCCACGATACAAATCTTGCTTCGGTCCCGGTTGCTGTTGCCGCAGATGGGGCAGGGGTCGGAATCGGTAATGTTAAAACAAATAGAGCAGAGCATGGTCTTCTGCTTTACCGAAAGTATAGCCTCAGCCAGAAGCTTGGCTTGGTCCTCGGGGGTTCGGAGCAGGTAGTAGGCGAGGCGCTGGGCGCTCTTTGGTCCGATGCCGGGCAGTTTATTCAGCTCCTGAATAAGCCTGGATACTGCTCCGGCGGTGGGTATTTCTTGGTTCAATGCTAGCTCTCCTAAAGTCAGGTCAGCCCTGGTATTTTGAGACCGCCGGTTAGTTTACCCAGACGCTCGGCGGCAAGCTCCTTGGATTTAGACATGGCTTCATTTACCGCAGCCAGTACCAAATCCTCAAGCAGTTCCGCATCGTTGGGGTTTATTGCCTCAGGCGATATTTTTATCGATTGCACTTCCTGTTGACCGTTGATGGTGACCTTGACCGCACCTCCGCCTGAGGATACCTCAATGGTGGCTTGAGCTAACTCCTGTTGTGCCTTGGCTAGCTTTGCCTGAAGCTCTTGGGCTTGGCGCATGATGAACTTATTCACTTCTCCTCCACGCTGGTAACCTGGGCACCCATCTTTAGTGCCGCCTTAAGCAGGTGGTTATTCTCTGGCTCATGGATGCAGCGCACACGGCAGGGGTGACCCAGAAAGTTACTTATAGTTTTCTGGGCAACCTGCTGGTTTTCTACTGATTCCATCTTCTCCTTGTGGATGGGGTATCTGAAGGCTAAGACCACGGTGTCGTCTTCAATTGCCACCGGTTTAACCCCGGCGCTTCTGAGGATGGCAATAGCCGGCGTCCTTTTGACCTCCTCCGGCGCCTGCTCAATAACCTGCCTCCAGCTTTGCTTTAAGCGCTCAATTTCGTTATTGAGTGAGGCTGGTACTGCCTTGGGCTCGGTGGCGGGCGCTGGCTTGGCCGCTTGAGGCTTGGGTGGGGTGACCTCTTTTACCGGTGGGGGAGGTTCATATTGCACTTGTGGCTGCACTGGGGGCTGTACTGGGGGCCGCACCTGTGGGGCTGGGCTCTCCCCTTCCCCTACTTCCTCTATCTTCTCTATTAGGGGCTGGGCGCAGTCAACCACTGCCAGCTCCAGGGGCAGGGTTGAGTAGTTATCAAAACCAAGCTCAAGCTGACTGAAGAGCTTTATTGCCCTTGATATCTGAGCCAGGGAAGTCTTAGATGCCAGCTCCTTCAGTTCAACAACATCCTCGGTGGTGAGGTCTACCGCTTCCTCGGAGCCGGTCTTTACCAGCAGTAGCTCTCTGAGGTATTCTATCAACTCCCGGTTAAACTGGCGCAGGTCCAGCCCGTCGCTATTGACGCTGTTTATCGTTGTCACCCCGGCGGAGGTGTCATTGTTTACGATGTGCTTTGCCACCTCCTTAGCCCTCTGGTCTCCGGTGATACCAAGGATTTCCTGAATCTGGCGGAGCTCAATCTCATTGTTGTAGTAGGTGGTTAGTTGCTCCAGCAGGTTTTCGGCATCCCTCAGGCTGCCGGTAGCGCTTCTGGCGATAAGCCTTAGCCCTTCCGCCTCTATCTTGATGCCCTCGGTTTGGCAGATATGCTTAAGCTTTGATACCACGTCTGCCTGGGAAATACGCCTGAAGTCAAAGCGCTGGCACCGGGACAGGATGGTCGCCGGGACTTTATGAATCTCGGTGGTAGCCAGGATAAAGATAACGTATGGCGGCGGTTCCTCAAGGGTCTTGAGCAGGGCATTTGCCGCTTCCTTGGTGAGCATGTGGACCTCATCCACGATATAGACCTTGTGGCGGGCCTGGTTGGGGGCGTAGTTGACCTTCTCGCGGAGGTCTCTGATTTCATCAATGCCGCGGTTGCTGGCGGCATCAATTTCTATTACATCCAGAGCCCTGCCCTCGGTTATTGCCTGGCACATCTCGCAGCGATTGCAAGGTTTATTCTTGCCGCGGCCGGTGCAGTTTACCGCCTTAGCCAGGATGCGCCCGGTGCTGGTCTTGCCCGTTCCCCGCGGGCCGTAGAAGAGGTAGGCGTGAGAGACACGCCCCGTAGTGAGGGCATTGCTCAGTGTCTTGGTTACTTGCTCCTGACCAACTACCTCAGCTAGGGTTTGGGGACGCCACTTACGATAAAAAACTTGGGCTGCCATCTTCGCTCTTATTATACCCTATATTATCCGATTTCCTAAAGGGGTTTTTGAGCAAATAAGGCTGAATTTATGATTATTAAATAAAAAAGCCAGCTTCGCTAGTTGGCTAGCGAAGCTGGCAAATAGGCTTGGATACTAACTTTATAGTAGTGAGGGGATGTCCTTGGCTAAATCGTCTACTTCTTTTAGTTTACCCTCAAACTCGCCCCGTCTCTCTTTGAGACCGTGGATAACATCGGTTGCTCTCTCAAAGTATCCCCTTATCTTGTCAAGAGCGTTGAACTCAGACAGGACTACGGTTACATCAATCATGCTCTTTTCCCGGGGATAGTCGCCGTTTCTTATTACTGCCTGCGGACTCATTCCCCTGAGGTAGTCTGCCAGCTCCTTAATCAGGTCCATGTTCATTTCCCTTGGTGGCCCTGAGACAAGGTATAGGGCTCGGCCGGCATCGGCAGGGTTACATTTAAGCGAGAGCTCGCTTATGGCTTCATCCATGGCTTGAATCCCGCGATGGGTTTCAATGCTCTTACTTCTGAAATCCTTGGAGAAGAAGTGGAACCACCTGAAGACGGGTACTTGTGCTTTGCCATAGCCTATCGTTGTCCAGCCAGCCAGGCTCTGAATAATGTCTCCGGCATCAAGCATCTTTGCCCCGACGTGCTTGGATCTTTTCTCCTCGCCGGCGCAAAGCATGTTATAGAATTGTTCAACTATTAATGAATTTATCCTGTCCAGGTTGTTTTTGAGCGAGAAGTCCTTCCTCACATACCTTTGGTTGTCAACGAGAAAGACGGCATCAGCCACTTTATAGAGAGACTTAAGGCAGGTGGCGGCGTTATAGATGGTTCTTTCCTCGGTGTGCTCTTCGTGGCCGAAGGGGAGGACAGCCAGGGCATAAGCTGGCTTGTCTCCGTAGCGGTCTCGTATCATCTGGGTGACTATTGGCAGTGCCCCCGAGCCGGTACCGCCGGCAACACCGGCGATTATTAAGAAGGCATCGGTCTCAAAGAAGCGTTTGGCGGTTCTTATTGCATCTACAATCTTGTCAGAGTCCTCTTTGGCTACCTCAGCCCCCAGCTCGTTTATCTTGCCAACGCCATGACCGCCAGTGCGGCGACCTCCGATGAGGATTCTATGCTGGTAGTCAGGGCTTATGTGTTGAAGCCCGCTTAAATCAGCGGCATCGGTGTTTACGGCAAAGGCACCGGTAACTATCTCAATCCCTCGTTTACTGCGTGCCATCCTGTTTAGTCGCAGAAACTCATCGGCAATCCTACCACCGCATTGCCCTAGACCCACAACTACTAATTTCATTTATCCACCTCATATTGACAATATTACTGTTATTTTAAGCATAGTTTGTTAGTAATGTCAACTCATATAGCCCGAAGGCTATTTTAAGTAGACTCAGATAGGAATGTCAATGCCTACTATCGTACTATTATCCCTTTTGGGCAATAAAGGCGGCAAGGTCAGCCAGGCGGCAGCTATAGCCCCACTCATTATCATACCAGGCTAACACCTTGACCATGTTGCCGGCAATAACCATAGTGCTTGGGGCGTCAAAGATGGAGCTGGCGGGGTTGCCCTTGAAATCCATGCTGACCAGCTCCTCCTGGCAATACTCCAGGATTCCGGCTAAAGGTCCCTTAGCTGCCTCCTGGAAGGCGCGATTTACTTGCTCCACGCTTACCTCTTTCTCAAGGTCGGCGACTAGGTCAACAACGGAGACGGTGGCTACGGGGACCCTCATTGCCATTCCGTGGAGCCTGCCTTTGAGCTCGGGGATGACCTGGGCTACCGCCCTGGCGGCGCCGGTGGTGGTGGGGATAAGATTCACGGCGGCGGCTCGTGCCCGGCGCAGGTCGCGGTGAAACATGTCCAGTAGCCTCTGGTCGTTGGTGTAGGCATGAATGGTGGTCATCAGCCCCTTGCTCACGCCGAAGCTCTGGTGCAGTACCTTGACCACGGGGGCAATGCAGTTGGTGGTGCAGGAGGCGTTGGATATAACCCTGTGCTTATCTGGCTGGTACTGCTCTTCATTAACGCCGAGGACGATGGTTACATCCTCGTTGCGCGCCGGCGCAGAGATAATCACCTTCTTGGCGCCACCCTCAAGGTGAGCCGCCGCCTTGGTGGCATCGGTAAAGAGGCCGGTTGATTCTATCACTATGTCTACGCCGTAGTCACGCCACGATATTTTTGCCGGGTCGCGCTCGGCGAGCACCTTCACCTCTTTACCGTCAACAATAATGCCGTCATCGGTGGCTTTTACCTCACCGGGGTATTGCCCATAGGTGCTATCCCATTTTAAGAGGTGGGCGTTGGTCTTGGCATCGGTCAGGTCATTGATGACTGCTACCTCCAGTTCGCCCTTGTGGTATTGGTTAAGTGCCCTGAAGGCTAGTCTGCCTACCCGTCCGAAGCCGTTAATGCCAATTTTGGTTGTCATTTTATACCTCCTAGAGCGATTTTTGCCCTCCGCCGACTGCGCTGGAGCATGTCTAAGAAGGCTTCGACCCTTGTCTTTATATGGTTATTCAGGAAGAAGTCATCGTTTCCTTCCAGGGTTAGAATGGGCAGTTTTATGCCGTCCCTGAAGATGATGTCGCCGATGCCCCGGTGGCAGAATGCCTGGACATAATGTATGACCCCGTCAAGGCGGCGACGGCTTATCTCGGCGGTGATGTCCTTCAGCCGCTCGTATATGGAGTAGGGGTAGGTATAGTTTGAGTACTGCTCGGCGAGGGAGTTTCCCGGCTGGGGCATGGCGAACTGGCGCTGGATTTCATTGAATACCACCCTGCCCCCATTAGTTTCAATGTAGGAATAGAGGTCGCGCCCGTATACCGAGGGCACGCCGATATAGCCCAGCCTGAGCTCTTCCCTGGGGTAGGGCGGGCGCTCCTGGCACTGCTCTATTAATTCTTGTAGCTCCTGCTGATATTTATTGTGGTCTTGATTAAAGTCAGAGGTTGATACCAGCCAGAGGTGGTTCTCCCCACCCCTGACCAACCCCTCTTTCCAGGTAAGCTCGTCAAGCTTAAGCGCCAGCTGGCGGGGGGGCTTGAGCTTGGCTTTGAGCTTCTCGGCGGCATCAAGGCTCGTGCCCAGGGCTTCAGCCAGTGTCTCCAGGGCGTGCTGCATTTTCTGGGTATCCGGCTTGTCGGGGTAGGCGAAGGGTATGACCTTTAGCCCTTTTAGCCTGAGCACCTCCATAAGCATAATGGTATTGGAGCAGTCGCCGGTGGTAACGCAGAGGACGCTGTCAATCCCGTAGTCCAAGCATACCCCGTAGATTCCCTTAATCCAGCTGCAGCAGTTCAGGGGGAAGCCAGCCCGCTCGGCGATATTTATCAGCCTTTCCGGGCTGGGGTCATTGATAAAGACATTGTTCAGGTCAACCGGCTGGTAGCCAGCGGCGAGTAAGACCTCTATGGGGACGGTGGTGGTGATGCCGATTTTTTTCATCGCTTTCTATTTTTACCGGTATAGAGTAGCTCGCAGGGGAGGTATCTCTCCTTGCCCCACGCCTCCGCCAGGAGTTTGGCTCTGCCCTCGCCATCGCTGGCTGAGATTACGTGGTAGAGGGGGGGCTTGGAGAGGTAGCCGGGTTTAAAGTCGGCGATATGCCTGTAGCCCAGGGCTCTAAGCCCGTCTTTATATAGTTCCACCAGCTGCTGCCTGGCTTTGCTCAATCTTATTTTGCCCTCCAGCCTTTTCTCTCTAATCTCCTCCCATTTGCTGTTCCCGTAGAGCCTGGTTATTGATGCCCGGCACTCGGGGCGGTTTAAGTTTCGCAGCAGCGCCATCTCCAGGGGGAAGATTATAAGCAGCTCTATCTTATGACCCCTCCAGTCCTTGCTGTGGGTAGCCAGCTTCTTGATTGTTGACCAGCGCAGCCTGCGGTATCCCTGGGGGTCAATGAGGGCGAGGGAGGATGCCGAGCGGGGAATGAGGTCAAATACCTGCCGCAGGACTTTATCATTAACCGGGTTGCCGCTTATTATGCTGGCGCTTTCATAGGGGGCGGTCAGCTTCTTCAGGCTCCTGGCATCACCGCTATCGCCGACGATAAATATGCACCTGTCGAATTTTGCTTTGGCTTTCAGTGCCCGGAGCGCCGAGTCTTCAATAACGCAGTCGGTGCCGACGCAGACGCAGTTGCCGCATCCAGCATATAACTCAAGGTAGTGGCACTTGTTCTTGCCCATCATGCTGGTATAGGCTTCAATATAATCGGCGAAGCACTCAAGCTTGTGGCATACCCACTTTCTAATTGGTTTTGGCTGGTTCATTTACTCCTTAAGCTGTAAAACACGCCGGTCCCGGCAAATGAGGCATTCCCCCCCAGTTCAGCTTCTATGCGGAGGAGACGGTTGTACTTGGCGGTGCGCTCTGAGCGGCAGGGGGCACCGGCTTTAATGAGGCCGGTATTTAAGCCCACCGCTAGGTCGGCGATGGCGGTGTCCTCGGTCTCGCCGGAGCGGTGGCTTACTATCGCCGTCCACTTTGCCTGATGTGCCATCTTGACGGTGGCGATGGTCTCGGTGAGGGTGCCAATCTGGTTGGGCTTGATGAGGATTGAGTTGGACGCTTTAAGGCTTATACCCCGGCTCAGGCGCTCCACATTGGTAACGTAGAGGTCGTCGCCAACGAGATTGACGCTGTTTCCCAGCCTCTCCGTAAGTAGCTGCCAGCCTTCCCAGTCGTCCTCAGCCATGCCGTCCTCAATGCTGATGATAGGGTAGGCTGACGCCCAGTTGACATAATAATCAACCATCTCCCTGCTATTAAGGGAGACGCCCTCCCTTGCCAGGATATACTTGCCATCTTTATAAAACTCGCTGGCTGCCGGGTCCAGGGCGATAAAGCAGTCCTTCCCCGCTTTGTAGCCGGCTTTTTCAATGGCGGCGAGTACCGCCTCTATCGCCGGCTTATTTGAGGGTAGGGAGGGGGCAAATCCCCCCTCATCACCGATGTTGGTATCCAGCCCCTTGTCCTTTAGCCACTGCTTCAGCGAGTGATAGACCTCGGTGCCCATTTGCAGGGCATGCCTGAAGCTGCTGGCTCCCGCCGGCACCACCATAAACTCCTGAAAATCTGTTGAGTTGGCGGCGTGCTTGCCGCCATTTAAAATATTGAGCATGGGGACGGGGAGGCTATAGCTGGCGACCCCACCCAGATAGCGGTATAGGGGCATATAAAGGTGATTAGCCGCAGCCTGAGCCACCGCCAGCGATGTCCCCAGAATGGCGTTAGCCCCGAGGTGTGATTTATCGGGGGTGCCGTCAAGTTCTATCAGCTTGTGGTCGATGGCTTCCTGGTCTTCTGCTGACATGCCGATTATGGCTTGGGCAATATCCTTATTAACGTTGGCTACCGCCCTGAGCACCCCCCGCCCATTAAAGCGTGAGCTATCACCGTCGCGCAGCTCTACCGCTTCATGCTTGCCGGTGCTGGCTCCGGAGGGCACCGCCGCCCAGCCCACTGC
>CAYWCO010000026.1:0-12862 GCA_964456815.1 uncultured Dehalococcoidales bacterium
GTCTTAAGAGGGTCTCTGTGTTATTATTCAATTAAGACGAATATGACCACAGAGAAGGGAAAGGCGCTGGAACTAGCTATCAGCCAGATAGAGAAACGCTTCGGCAGGGGCTCAGTGATGAAGCTGGGCGAGGCTGCCATGCCCGCGGTGGAGGTTATTCCCAGCGGCTCACTGGCGTTAGACCTAGCCTTAGGTGTTGGTGGTATCCCCAAGGGAAGGGTTACCGAGATATTTGGCCCAGAGGCGTCAGGGAAGACTACCCTCGCCCAACATATACTTGCCGAAACACAAAAAATGGGGGGGACGGCTGCCTATATTGACGCCGAACATGCCCTAGACCCTACCTATGCTGCCCATTGCGGGGTCAACGTTGATGAACTGCTCATCTCTCAACCTGATACCGGGGAGCAAGCCCTGGAGATTACCGAGGCACTGGTAAGGAGCGGGGCGGTTGACATTATCGCCATTGATAGTGTAGCGGCACTGGTCCCTCAGGCTGAGATTGAGGGGGAGATGGGGGATGCTCATGTTGGCTTACAGGCGCGGTTAATGTCTCAGGCACTACGAAAGCTAGCCGCCGCCATCGGTAAGTCAGGCACAGCAGTGATATTCATCAACCAGCTAAGGGAAAAGGTTGGAATTATATTCGGCAATCCTGAGGTGACGCCGGGGGGCAGAGCCCTGAAATTCTATAGCTCAATAAGGATTGACCTAAGGCGGGTAGAGACCATCAAGCAGGGAAATGAAATAATCGGCAGCGTCGTCCGGGCTAAGGTGGTCAAGAACAAGGTTGCTCCTCCCTTCAGAACCGCCCAGTTTGACATTATGTTTGCCCACGGGATAAGCAAAGAGGGTAACCTTGTTGACCTTGGTGTAGAGCTGGGGATAGTAAACAAGACCGGTGCCTTTTTCTCCTATGGTGATATTCGTCTGGGGCAAGGCAGGGAGAATGCCAAAGAGTACCTGAGCCAAAATCCTGAGCTTGCCCGGGAGATCGAGGAACAGGTCAGAGCCTCAGCCATCACCACTAGTCGTTAATCTTGAACTTGTCTAAAACTTAAATGGCACTTGAAAAAGGCTGGGGCCTGAACTCCAGCCTTTTGTCTTTGAAGGGGGGAGGATGAAAAAGGTCACTACCATTCGTGCCGGGAGAAGAGGAAAACGGGTGAATGTCTTCTTAGACAGCCGCTTTGCCTTCAGCCTGGAGGCTGATGTAGCACTAAAAGAAAACCTCCAGGTGGGGCAGGAGCTATCTGAAGATGAAATTGAGGCACTCACCGGGGCTGACCTTTTCCAGCGTTGCCTTAATGCCGCCTTTCGCTACCTTGACTACCGACCGCGGAGCGAGGCTGAGCTAAGGGAGCGGCTCAAGCGGCGCGGCTTTGAGGGTGATAATGTTGAGGCAGTGCTCGTCAGGCTAAGGGAGCAAGGGCTGGCGGATGACCTAGCTTTTGCTCAGTTCTGGAAGGACAACCGTGAAACGTTTCGTCCCCGCAGCCAGTGGCTAACCAAGCTGGAGCTAAGGCAAAAGGGAGTGGCTAATAACATCATAGACCAGGTAGTGGCTGATGTTGACGATGAAGATAGCGCCTACCGGGCAGCCCAGAGCCGGGCTCACCGTCTGCCTGACTCTGATTATGAGGGCTTTCGCCATCGGTTAAGCGGATATCTTAAGCGTCGGGGGTTCGGCTATAGGGTGATAACTCATACCGTGAAAAGGTTGTGGCAGGAAAACAACAAATAAGGGGGGAGAGAAATGGGAATAGAACCAATTTTAGCCGTTTTAGGCATTTTCTTCAGCTTCGTCATAGGCGTGGTATTTGGCGGCATGGCTACATTCCTCTTCAGGAGGATGCTGGTAAACCGCCAGCTCCGCATTGCCCAGCGGAAGGTTGCCAAAATAACCAGTGAAGCCGAGGCTGGCTCCAAGCATGTAACTGATGAGGCAAAACGGGAGGCGGATAAGATTAAGGCAACCGCTGATGCCGAAAATCGAGAACGGCGCGCTGAGTTGCAGCGTCAAGAAAACCGCCTGGGACAAAAGACGGAGACCCTGGAGCGAAAGCTGGAGGGTATGGAGCAGCGGGAACGCAATATGGTGAACAAGGAAAAGGAGGCGGATTCCATCCGCAACCAAATTGAGGAGACCAGGAAAAAGCAGATTGAACAGCTAGAGTTGATTTCAGGCATGTCCACCGCCGAGGCAAAACAAGCCCTGCTTGACACCTTGGAGACGGAGATTAGTAATGAAACCTCGCGACGCCTCCGGGATTGGGAAGCCGAGCTAAAAGAGGAATCCGATAAGAAAGCCCAGGAGATTCTGGCGCAGGCAATACAGCGTAGCGCCTCGGAGGTGGTAGCGGAAACAACGGTGGCCACCGTCCCCCTCCCCAGTGACGAGATGAAGGGGAGGCTAATCGGCAGGGAGGGACGTAATATAAGAGCCCTGGAGCAGGCTACCGGCGTTGACCTGATAGTTGACGATACCCCGGAGGCGGTAACCATATCCTGCTTTGACGCGGTGCGGCGAGAGGTAGCACGCCTGGCTTTAAGCAAGCTTATCCTTGACGGTCGCATCCACCCCGCCCGCATTGAAGAGGTAGTGAACAAGACCAAGGAGGAGGTGGAACAGGCTATCTATACCGCCGGAGAGCAGGCGGCTTACCAGGTTGGGGTGCAGGGGCTACGCCCCGAGATAATCAAGCTGCTGGGGCGGCTTAAGTACCGCACCAGCTACGGGCAGAATGTATTAGTCCACTCCGTCGAGGTTGCCCACCTCGCCGGCACGATTGCCGGGGAACTGGGGGCTAATGTTGTCACCGCCAAGAGAGCCGGGCTGCTTCATGACATCGGCAAAGCGGTGGACAGGGAGATAGAGGGTTCTCATGCCGCCATCGGCGCTGACCTGGTCAAGCAATGGGATAAGTCCCCTGAGGTTGTCCAGGGCATCGCTGAGCACCACCTTGAGACAAATACCACCAGCGTCTGGGGCTTTATTGTGGCTGCGGCTGATGCCATCAGCAGCGCTCGACCCGGAGCCAGGCGTGAGTCTCTGGAAAACTACCTGAAGCGGCTGAAGGCACTGGAGGATATAGCCAATAACTTCAAGGGAGTGGAAAAGTCCTATGCCATTCAAGCCGGCCGTGAAATTCGCATCCTGGTCAAGCCGGAGGAGATTGACGACCTCGGGGCAATGAGGCTCGCCCGGGACATCGTTAAGAAGATAGAAGAGGGTATGCAGTACCCCGGTCAGATAAAGGTTACCGTGCTCAGGGAGACAAGAGCCGTAGATTATGCTAAGTAATTCCCCATGAAAATTCGCTACGCTCTTTTTCATGGGGGCCCCGAGGAGGGAAGATAGTGCTGATACTGGTAATAGGTGACCTCGTGGGCAGACCTGGGAGGAAGGCAATAAGCCAGCTTCTGCCAGGTCTGCGCCAGCAATATGGTCTGGACCTTATTATCGCCAACGCCGAGAATGTCGCCGGCGGTGTGGGGATAACCCCAGATACCGCCAAGGAACTGCTTGAAAGCGGCGCTGACGTGCTGACCTTAGGTAACCACACATGGGCGCAGAAGGAAATCGTCCCCCACCTTGATAGTGATATGCCCATCCTCCGCCCCCTAAATTACCCTCCTGGTGTGCCGGGTAAAGGTTATCTAATTACCAAGGGGGTGGCGGTGGTCAACCTGATGGGGAGGGTCTTTATCGGCGATTTTGACTGCCCCTTCCGGGCTATGGACCAGCTGCTGGCAAAGCTTGAGCCGAAAATTATCATCGTTGATTTCCACGCTGAGGCGACATCAGAGAAGGTAGCCATGGGAAGGTATCTGGACGGCAGGGTCAGTGCCGTGCTCGGCACCCATACCCACGTCGGGACTATTGATGCCCAGATTCTCCCCGGGGGCACCGCCTATGTCAGCGATATCGGTATGACCGGCCCCATAGACTCGGTCATAGGTGATGACACCGAGGCGGTAATTCAGCGCTTTTTGACCCAGATACCCCACCGTTTAGGGGTGGGTAAGGGCAAAACCGCCCTTAACGCCATACTGGTCGGGGTGGATGATAAGACAGGCAAGGCAACGAGCATTGAGCGAATCTACCGGGAGGTGGAATAGTAATGGGCCAGGCCGACCTCCATATCCACTCCACCGCCTCCGACGGCAGGCTCACCCCGGCAGATGTCGTTCTGGAGGCGGCGAGGCGGGGGTTAAGTTTTATCGCCCTGGCTGACCACGACAGCATAGACGGCATTGCCTCCGCCCAAGTCACCGCCCAAGCCTTTCCCGGGCTCAAGATTATACCCGCCGTTGAAATCAGCACCGATATCGCCGAGGGTGAGGTTCACGTCCTGGGCTACTTCATTGATTATACCGACTCTGCCTTTAACGCCGCCCTGGATAGATTCAAGAGTTCCCGGCTCCAGCGGGGGGAAAAGATGGTGGCGAAACTGAGGAAGCTGGGTATCAATATTGACTGGCAACGGGTCAAGGAGATAGCCAGCGGCAGCTCTATCGGGCGTCCCCATATTGCCCAGGCAATGCTGGAGAAGGGTTATATCGCCTCATTCAAGGAGGCGTTCAGCGAGTATCTGGGTCATAACCGCCCTGCCTATGTTGAGCGGGAAAAGATGACCCCTAAAGAGGCGGTGGAGCTAATAATTAAAGCCCAAGGGCTGCCCGTGCTCGCCCACCCCCTTACCCTCCCCGACCCGGAGGCGATGACTGCGGAGCTAAAGGACGCGGGACTGGTAGGGCTTGAAACCTACTATAACGGCTACACTGCAGAGGAAATCGATAGACTGGTAACGCTTGCCGACAGGCATGAGCTTATTACCACCGGTGGCAGTGACTACCACGGTATTGACGATACCGAGACTGCCATCGGTGAGGTTGATTTGCCCATAGAAGCCGTAGAAAAGCTTATAGCCCTGGCGAAACAGAGAAACCCCAAACTTATGCTATAAAGGAGCTTATGACGATTAACTTTGCCCTGTTACTGCTTGGCAGCTATCTCCTGGGTTCGGTTCCTGCCGCTTATCTGGCAGCTAGGTGGTCACGGGGGATAGACATCAGGCAACATGGCAGCAGTAACGTGGGGGCGTCAAACGTATTAGCCACTGTTTCCAGGCGGTGGGCTATCCCCGTAATCGTTTTTGACCTGGTCAAAGGGATGGCGGTTGTCTATATTGCCCAATTGATAGGCCTGGAGGTTTACCAGCAAGTCGCAGTTGGCATAGCCGCTATCGTCGGGCATAACTGGCCCGTCTTTCTCCGCTTTAATGGCGGCAGGGGTGCCCTGACTACCGTGGGCGTGCTCTTTGCCCTAGCACCGTGGCTGACGCTGATACTGGTGGCTTTTGCCTTTGCCTGGGCTCTCTTCCGGCAGCTAGCCCTGGGTACACTCTGTGCCCTGATTTTACTGCCGATATTCAGCTGGTTTCTGAGTGAACCGCTCGGCATTGAAAGAGCGCTCCCCCTCACCCTGGGATTTTTGGCTGTGCTCTTATTACTGGTCATCAGGCGGCTAACCGCACCCAGGACTTCTCTTACGGCATCGGTTTCTACCCCCCAGCTCCTGCTCAACCGGCTGCTCTTTGACCGCGACATAAGGGACAGGGAAACCTGGATACGCCGGCAGCCTCTCAAGCCGAAGAGAAAAACGAGGGGAGGTTAACCCTGACAAAATGAGATGTGCTTATCATCCCGATGTTGAAACCAACCTGAGATGTAGTAAGTGTGATAAGCCGATATGCCCCCGGTGTATGGTGCAGACACCGGTGGGGGCTAAGTGCCCGGATTGCGCCAAGCTACATAAACTGCCCACCTACCGCGTTTCCACCAGATACTACCTGATGGCAGGAGGGGCAGCGCTGGGCATGGCTATTATCTGCGGTGCCGCCTGGGGGGCAATAGAGTGGGTAATCCCCTTCTTTTCCCTCAATCTGCTGCTGGCGCCGGGTGCTGGCTTTGCCATCGGCGAGGTGGTCAGCCTCTCCGTCAACCACAAGCGTGGCACCGGGCTTGCCACTGTCGGCGGCTTTGCCCTTGTCGTAAGCTACATCGTTAGCCTCTGGCTTATCAGTCTTTTATCTGGTGTTTCTTTCTACCGGGTACTACCGTTGGCTACGTTCAATACAATATATCACCTGATAGCCCTGGCTTTTGGTATATTTATCGCTGTCAGCCGACTGCGCTAGGGCTTTGCCCTTCGACCAAACTAGAAAGGAGATATTATGTCGCCGGTCAGCATAAGTTATTGGGGAATCTCGGGGTATATAATCTTCTGGGTTATATTCGCCGTGGCGGTGGGGCTCTTCCTGCAACGGATTTACCAGCTCGGGCGCTATATGCTCCTGGGCAGGAGGGAGGGAAAATTCGGGCACCTGGTGAGGAGGGTCTTGCGTACCATCGTCCTGGTATTGGGGCAGTGGTGCCAGTTCAAGAACCTGACCACCAAGGATAGAGCCAGCCTGGGTCATGCCTTTATGGCCTGGGGGTTTTTCATATTTATTCCCTTTTACCTGATATTCATCATCATCGGTGGCGGCTTCGGTCTCTCCGAGACCCTAGAACACACCAGCTTCTTCTTCTACTATACCTGGGTTATGGACATCGCCGCCCCCTTTATCATCCTCGGTGCCCTGTGGGGCATCATCCGCCGCTATATCATCAAGCCGCCAAGGCTGGAGGGGGAGCAGACCGTTGAGGCGATGGTCATTCTGGTTACGGTTTTAATTCACCCCATGACCCACCTCTTTAAGGAGGCGACGGGCATTGCTATGGGCTATCCGCCGCTGGGTCTGGGGGCAAACCTGCCGCCGATAAGCTCGGCATTAAGCGGGCTCTTTGCCGGCGCCAGCCCGGGCTCGGTGGAGATGGCACATCTAGCCTTCTTCTGGGCGCACTGGAGCATCGTCTTATTCGTCCTGGTGTTCATCGCCTACTCCCGATACCTGCACATGATAGCGTCCATATTCAATGTCCTGCTCCAGTCGCCACCGCCCAAGGGAGCCCTGCGCCCCATTGACCTGGAGAAGGCAGAGACCTTCGGCGTCTCCAGGATAACCGACTTCACCTGGAAGCAGCTTTTAGACCTCTATTCCTGCGTTATCTACGGTCAGTGCCAGGAGGTCTGCCCGGCAACCACCAGCGGTAAGCAACTTAATCCCAAGAGGCTGATTGACGACCTGAAGCAACACCTTCTGGAGGTAGGGCCCGCCCTGCTCAAGAAAGAAGCCCCCGACAAGCCGGGCAAGTCCCTGATTGGTGGGGTAATAACCGAGGACGTAATCTGGGCGTGCACCACCTGCCGCGCCTGCCAGCAGGTATGCCCGGTCAGTGTTGAGCACGTTGATAAGATTATTGACCTGAGGCGAAACCTGGTGATGGAGCAGGCGAAGGTCCCCGAGACAGCAGAGGGGGCACTTAGAAGCATTGAGGACAGGGGGCACCCCTGGCGGGGGACCACCCTAGCTAGGACGGACTGGGCGGAGGGGCTTGACGTTAAGACTCTAGCCGAGGACAGGGATGTAGAGCTTCTTTTATGGGTGGGTTGCACCGAAGCCCTGGAGGATAGGAGCGTAAAGGTGGCTCAGGCTTTAGCCAAGCTGCTGAAGCTGGCCGGAATTAAGTTTGCCATCTTAGGGGCTGAGGAGAGCTGCTGCGGCGAGCCCGCCCGCCGCCTTGGTAACGAGTACCTCTTCCAGCTCCAGGCGGAGAAAAATATTGAGCTACTCAAGAGCTACGGGGTGAAAAGGATAGTTACCGCCTGCCCTCACGGCTATAACACCATAAAGAACGAGTACCCCCAGTTCGGCGGAAAATTTGAGGTTATTCACCATACCGAGCTTATTGCCCAGCTAATAAAAGGTGGCAAGCTAAAAATTAAGAAGGGCATGGGTGAACTTGTTACCTACCACGACCCCTGTTATTTAGGGAGATACAACGACATCTACCAGCCGCCGCGGCAGATTATTAAAAGCATCCCCGAGACCAAGATGGTGGAGATGGAGCAAAACCGGGAGAATGCATTTTGCTGCGGGGGCGGCGGGGGGCATATGTGGCTTGAGGAACGCACCGGGCGTAGAATTAACGAGCTTCGCACCGAGCAGGCACTTGAGACCAGGGCTCAAATCGTAATCACCGCCTGCCCCTTCTGCCTGCAAATGTTTGATGACGGGATTAAGGCAAAGGCGGCTGAGGAAAAGCTCAGGGTGATGGATATTGCCGAGCTGGTAGAAAGCACGATAGTAAGGTAATCGTCAAGGAGGTTAGAGATGGCAGAAGTCCACAAGGTCAGCATAAGAGTAGTAAGCCAGAAAGGGAGCTGTGACGCAGGGCACAAGGTTGGCGACCAATGGGTGGTTAGTGAAAAAACACCGGAAGGCATATGCGTTTCAGCTTTCGATGTTTTATGTCCCGGAATTCACGTGCTGATGTTTGGTGGGGCATTCCCCTGGGAGAGTGACCCCGACAGGATTATGGCTGCTTGTCCAGACCCAGCCAATCCGGTTGTTTTTGAGCTTCGCCGTGTGCGCGAGTAAAAGAGCTAAGGCTGCCCATACCTCTCGCGGAGAACCCTCCTTAAAACCTTGCCCGTGGAGGTCTTGGGCAGCTCCTCTTTAACCAAGACTACTGAGCTGGGGCGCTTGAAGCTCGCCAGCCGGGGACGGCAGAAGTCAATAATCTCCTCCTCGGCGGCAGCTTCCCCTTTTTTGAGCCTTACTATAGCCCTGACCTGCTGCCCCCACTCAAGGTCTTTGACACCAATCACCGCCGCTTCTTCAACTGCGGGGTGGGAGTAAAGAACGCTCTCTACTTCATCGGGGCCGATGTTCTCCCCACCCCTGACGATAACATCGTCGGCGCGCCCGGTAAGATAGATATAGCCCTCCTCATCTTTATAACCCATATCGCCGGTGCGATACCAGCCGTCGGCGGTAAAAGCCTTCTTCGTATCCTCATCACTCTTCCAGTAGCCCTTCATTATCCGGGAGCCGCGGACTACGATTTCGCCAATTTCCCCGGCGGGCAATTCTTTACCACCTTCATCCCTAACCTGAATCTCCACATCCTCCATGGGCAGACCGATGGAGGTAGCCAGCCTCTTTAACTTCTTTTCCCTCTCCGCCTCGGTTTCTTTGCCGGTGATTATCTGGTCTTCGGCCCTGAGGGCGGCTATGGTGGAGGAGGTCTCGGTACCGCCAAAGGCATTGATAAGGGCTCTACCGGGGAAGCGCTCAATCGTCTTCTTCAGCACCTCGTAAGGGCAGGAGGCGGCACCATAGGTTACCACCCGGACGCGGGAAAGGTCGTATTTAGCAAAGTCGGGGTAGTCAACAATCCGCTTGAGCATGGTCGGCACCAGCATCACCCTGGTTGCCTTCTCCCGCTGTACTGTATCAAACCACTCCTTCTCATCAAACTGCCGCATCAGGGCAATGGTCCTCCCCCCGTAGATGCCAGCCATCAACGCCTGCATTCCAGCCACATGGTAGAGGGGCATGCACAAAACATTGGTCTCGGCGGGGGCTTCAATACTTGGCGGCTCAACATTAGTCAGGACGTAGGTGCTGTAGGCATTGCTATCCTGAGGCACCCCCTTGGGGAAGCCGGTGGTCCCGGCGGTAAACATGAGCATAACGACGTCCTCATCGGCTACCTCGGCAAAGCTCTTCTCTTCCGGCGAGCCTGAGGCGATAAGCCCGTCATAATCCTGCATCCCCTTGTCTTCACCACCAATGATAACGAAATGCTCCACCGAGGGAAGCTCGCTCTTAACGCTGTTCACCATATCGGCGTAGCGGCTGCCGACAAAAAGAATCTTAGGCTCAGCCTTATTTACCAGGTATTTTAGCTCGTCCTCCCTTATCCTGAAGTTGAGGGGGACGAAGATACCACCCAGCTTGACCGTAGCAAAACAGGCCTCCACATACTGATTGCAGTTGACCTCAATAATGGCGGCTCTTTCACCCTTCTCCAGCCCAAGCCGGCTCAGGGAATCAGCGAGGCGGTTTACCCTTTCTTTAAGCTGGGCATAGCTGTATCGTTTGCCCTCAAAGGCGATAGCCGTTCTCTCCGGAACAAGCATCGCCGACAGGTCGAGAAACTCGGTTATAACCATTACTTACTCCGTTTAACCTATCTTTTCTTTCAACTTGTCCATTATTTTTGACATTGCCTCCCCCGCCTTAGCCGTGATGAGGACGCTAGCCTCCCCGTCCATCGGGGTGGAACTGAGGTTAATAATTACCAGCTTGGCTCCGGCTTGATGGGCATAGATGGGCATATAGGCAGCGGGGTAGACAACCAGGGTTGAGCCAATGACGATAAACAGGTCACAGCTAGATGAGCGATGGCTCGCTTCCTCAAGCACATCTGCGGGCAATGGCTCGCCAAATAAGACAACGCTCGGCTTCAAGATGCCGTGGCACTCCTCGCAATCGGGGATTTCCTCACCCTCATCCAGCCTGGCTTTAACCTCCTCAAAGGGATATTGCCGGCCGCAGCTCAGGCAAACCGCCCGCTGCGTGTTGCCATGGAGCTCAAAGACCATCTCCGCGGGCACCCCCGCCTTGCAGTGAAGGTTATCCACGTTCTGAGTAATGACACAATCAAGCCTGCCCAGTTTATAAAGCTCGGCAATAGCGTAGTGGGCGGGGTTGGGCTCAGCCAGGGTGGTTAGATGCCCCTCCCCCAGCATCCGCCACTGCTTTCTCCTCGACTCGGGGTCGGCGACGAACTTCTGGTAGGTGAAGTCATCGGGGTCAAAGCGGCTCCAGATGCCGCCCGGGCTGCGAAAATCGGGAATCCCCGACTCGGTGCTGACGCCGGCGCCAGTGAAGACCACGAGCTTCCTGGCGCCGATAATCAGCTCGGCTACCTTTTGGGCAAGAATATCCAGATTCTGTTCTGCCAAAGTACTCCTCTCTCCATCCTATAATAACAAAACGGCAAGCCTCCCCTCAAGCTCCAGCCCCTCCCCCAAATTAAGGTCAAGCCCCCCGGTAACAGCCTGCTTGGCACAGCTTACCGCCGTGGGGTCAAAGCGGGCGATTCTTTCAGCCAGCCTTTCGGCTTCCGGTATCAGCTCCTTTCGGGGCACCAGGCGGTTGACCAGCCTAAGATTGAGCGCTTCATCTGCCCCAATCCACCGCCCCGATAGCAGTATCTCCAGGGCTTTAGCCCCACCGATTACCCGGGGCAGGGTCTGGCTGCCGCCGGCAGCAGGTATTATGCCCAACCCCGGCTCGGGCAGACCGAACTGGGCATCCTCTGACGCCAGCCTGATATCGCAGCAGAGGGCTATCTCTATCCCCGAACCCAGAACATAGCCGTGAAGGGCGGCAATCAGCGGCTTGGCGATTCTCAAAAAAAGCCCCCAGATATCCCGCTCCCAGCGCACCCGCCGGGCAACTATGGGGGAGGGGGCGCTTAGAAATTCAGCAAGGTCGGCACCGGCACAGAACGCCCTCTCCCCGGCACCCTGAAATATGGCGACCCTGACCTCAGGGTCATCCTTTATGGCGCCCAACACCTGGTAAAGCTCGTCCCTCATCTTGATATTATAGGCGTTCAGGGCGTGGGGGCGGTTGAGGGTAACATAGGCCAGGCTGTCCTTCTTTTCGTAGATAATGGTCTCAAAATCGCTCATTTTCCCTTAAATTGGGGAGGCCTTTTCTTGAGAAAGGCATCAATGCCTTCTGTTCTATCGGCGGTGGTATGGAGCAGGAAATAAAGGTCAGCCTCAAGGCGAAGCCCCTGTTCCAGGGTCAGGTCCAGCCCCTTATTCACCGCCTCCTTGATGAATCTCAAGGCAATGGGGGCTTTGGCGGCGATGGTTCTGGCTAAAGCCTCGCTTTCGGCGGCTAGAGTTGCCCCCTTAACCACCCTGCTCACCAGCCCGATGCCGAGCGCCTCCCCAGCGGTTATAATCTCAGCGCCGAGGATTAGCTCCAGGGCTTTGCCCCGCCCCACGATGCGCGGCAGGCGCTGGGTGCCGCCATCAAAGGGGATAATCCCCTGAGCTATCTGGGGGAAGCCGAACCTCGCCTTGTCCGAGGACAGTCTTATATCACAGCTCAGGGCTAGCTCCAGCCCCTGCCCCAGGGCGTCCCCGTTTATTGAGGCAATAACCGGCTTCTCAATGCCGGCGATAGCCGTAGCCACACTATACCTATTGCCGGATTTCTCAGGCTCGCTACCGTTGCAGAAGGCTTTATCCCCGGCTCCGGTAATAGTAACAACATAGATATCATCGTCCTGATTTACCTTGAGGCAAACATCCTCCAGCTCTTCAGCCAGCTTGAGGCTGATGCTGTTACCGGCTTCAGGACGGTTAAGGGTTATGTAGCCGACATGGTCTTTTTTGGTGTAGATAACTGCGGAATAGGGCACGCCTCGTCTCCCAGCCACCAATCTTAACCGAGTTGGCTAATGGCGTCAAGGATTTTGGGAATTATTCCTTTGACACACCCATATCAAACAAAGGGGCCTAGTTGGTCGTCGGGAGGTAACTTGTGTTTTGCTTTGGTTTTCCGTTTCAACGGTTGTCGTTGTTTTATTGGGATAGAGGGGTCTTCAAATGGAAGTCGCATATGATATTTGCTATACTCCAATAATGTACTCGCGTTTTTGAAGTTGCATCCGCTGGGGTGTACAACAGCCTCACCACTATCAGTGGCAAAATGTGCCGACCACCTATGACGTTGTGCCAGTATGCAACCGAGAAGACGTAATGTCGGTTGTCCTGGCCTACCAACTCTGATTACTCTCCCTCCTCGATAATACATTTCTGAATAGAAAGAATACTTGGTCTTTGCATCTCTATGCTTATCATGATTGACTAGAATATAGT
>CAYWCO010000027.1:0-12520 GCA_964456815.1 uncultured Dehalococcoidales bacterium
GAAGAAGCCCTCAGACCCCTCTTAAACTACCCGCTACTTAGATGCCTTCCCTTCTTTCCATATCTTGCCGCCGGGGGGCAGGACAAACAGGTCTTCGCCCTCCAGCTTGGCTTGCAGCGTCTTTTTTAGCTCAGCTATGGGGACTCTTATCTGCCTCAGGCTGTCGCGCTCACGGATGGTGACCTGATTGTCCTCAAGCGACTGGAAGTCAACGGTGACACAGAAGGGGGTGCCAATCTCGTCCTGGCGCCGGTAGCGCCGCCCGATTGACTGGGCATCGTCATACTGGGTCATAAAAGACCGGCGCAGGTCGGCGTAAATCTCTTTGGACAGAGGAGCTAAGGTCTCCTTACGGCTCAAGGGCAATATTGCTACCTTGATGGGTGCCAGGTCGGGGTGGAGGTGGAGCAGCACCCGTGCTTCGCCATCAGCTACATCTTCATCATAGGCATCGCACAAGAAAGCGAGGCAGGAGCGGTCAACCCCGGCCGATGGCTCAATGATGTAAGGGGTGATATGCTCTTTGGCCTCTTCGTCGTAATAGCTCAGGCTCTTGCCGCTGAACTTAGCGTGCTGCACCAGGTCAAAGTCTCCGCGGTTGGCAATGCCCTCCAGCTCAGCCCAGCCCATAGGGAAAAGGTAGTCAATGTCATAGCACTCCTTGGCGTAGTGCGCCAGCTCCTCCTTGCTATGCTCGCGGAGCCTCAGGTTCTCCTTTTTGATGCCCAGTTTTTTATACCAGTTGCTGCGCTCCTCTACCCAGTGGTCAAACCACTGCTTGGCACTATCCGGCTTAACGAAGAATTCTATCTCCATCTGCTCAAACTCACGGCAGCGGAAGATAAAGTTGCCGGTGGTAATCTCATTGCGGAAGGCTTTACCTATCTGAGCCATGCCAAAGGGCAGCCTCTTTCTGGTGGTATTGACCACATTCTCAAAGTTGACGAACATGCCCTGAGCTGTCTCCGGGCGCAGATAAACGATGCTGGCTTGCTCCTCCACCGGACCGATAAATGTCTTAAACATTAAATTGAACAGCTGAGGTTCGGTCAGCTCACCACCGCAGGAAGGGCACTTGTCGCCCTTTACCTCGTCAGCGCGCCAGCGCAGGTGGCAGCTCTTGCACTCAACCAGGGGGTCGGTGAAACCTTCAAGGTGCCCGCTGGCTTCCCATGTCCGGGGGTGCATCAGGATGCTGGCGTCCAGACCGACGATATCATCGCGCTCCTGAACCACAGCCCGCCACCAGGCTCGCTTTACGTTCTGCTTCAGCTCCACACCCAGAGGCCCGTAGTCCCAGCAACTAGACAAGCCGCCGTAGATTTCGCTGCTGGGGAAGATAAAGCCACGCCGCTGGCACAGAGAGACGAGCTTTGCCATATCAACCATTGCCGCTGAAGGCTCAGCCACGCTGCCCCCCTCTTACCTTAGAGAAAATGTAGAACAGAAATACCCCTAGAGCAATGGTAACCAGTCCCAGAACAATCAGGGGAAATATCCATATCGGCATGATATGCATTTGGTACAGATTGTAGCTGAAAATATCAGCCATTGCAAAGCAGAGCAGAAGCTGGGGCAGAGCGATGATGTTGCCCATGAATAAGAGTACCCCTTCCGCCCTTACCCCGGTGCCCTTCATCTGCCCGAAGCGGCGGCTGAGTCTGGTAGCCCCCCAGGCAACACCCCACGCCACAAGGACGAGGACAAGCTGGGGCAGGAGCATCCAGAGCATGGTCATCTCCCGGCTGAGCCAGCCGTCAGGCGTGCCATCAAGCTCAAAGCGGGTAGCCAGGTCGGCGGGAAGCAGGTGATAAAAGTAGGCGGAAAGGATTAAAGATAGAAACAAAATAGCTAGCGGCCCTATGATGTAGCTCAGGCGCATATCAATTTCAATTCAAAGATAAGGGGCTAACACCCTCATTGGTGAAACAACGTTCCGTGACAGAGCCAGGGCGCCAGGCTTGATACCTAAGGCAACACCGACCAGCTGAGTAAGGAAGAGGACGGGGAGGTTATATTTTGTCTTGAACTGGCTGTTGACCTGACTCTGATAGACATCAAGGTTAATATGACACAAGGGGCAGGGGGTAACAATACACTGGGCACCATTCTCCTGGGCATTGCGCAAAATCCTATTAACCAGCCCTAAAGCCACCTCTTGTTCAGACATAACCAGAGAGCTACCGCAGCACTGGACCTTCATCTGCCACGGCACGACATCAGCCCCAAGGCTGGCTACCAGTTCATCCATAGAGTGCGGGGATTCAGGGTCATCAAAGCCGTTGGGGCGAACCAGCTGGCAGCCGTAGTACGACGCTACCTTAAGCCCCTTGAGGGGCTTGGTTACCTTAGAGCCAATGACCTCGGGGGTAATATCGCTATACAAGACCTCAGCCAGGTGCCGAACGCGGACTCCCCCCTTATAGCTCAGCTTAGCCGCAGCCAGCGCCTTACCTACCTGCTCCTTGAGGTCAGGGTGTTCCTTGAGGTTGTCATTGGCTACGTCCAGGACAACATAGCAGTTGGAGCACGGGGTTACCAGGTCAAGCCCTGTCTTCTCCGCCAGCGCCAGATTTCTGGCGGCAATAGCCGTCGCCTCCAGCTTGTCTATTGAGCCGTAGGGGGTGGAGCCGCAGCAATTCCAGTCCTCAAGCTCAACCAGGTCCATATCCAGCTCCTTAGCCACAGGCAGAACCGAAAGACCCAGGGGTGAAGCTGTAGCCTCGGCAGAGCAACCGGGAAAATAAGAATACTTCTTCACTTGGCACCTCCCAGGGCTTTAGCCTTATTCAGGATAGCCTTAAGCTCGCCTATCTCCTTTATTCGGCTTGGCTTCAGGGGCAGGCGCCCATGCAAGAACATTCCCAGCCCCACCGGCGCCAGCTTAAGGGCGGCGAAGGGGTTAGTTTTCAGGAAGAGCTTGAGCATCATACCAAGCTCATACACCCGCCCATTGCTCTTAGCCGAGTCAACAAAGCACTGGTACATCACCGGTGTCCGGCTGCGCTTGGTGCTCAAGCCGTGCTTGGTGGCCAGGACTTCCAGGGCATGCATAATATCAGTTGGTTTAATGTCTCGCGGGCAACGCACGGTGCAGGCATAACAGGAAGAGCAGAACCACATTGAATTGCTGGACAGTAGCTCATCCCTCAGCCCAGCCCGCACCATGGCGATAGCCTGCCGCGGTGGGTAGTCCCATCTGGTGGCAGTAGGACAGGAGCCGGTGCACATGCCACACTGAATACAGGAGCGAATAGCTCCACCACCAGGGACGGAACACACCTCATCAATAAAGCTTACCTCAGCCATCTAGACTCCTCCTTTTCATACCAGCAATCCCTCTATCTCAGCCATGAGCTGCTCGGTGGTAAAGTGCCTGCCGGTGATGGCGCCACTGGGGCAAGCAGCTACGCACACGCCACAGCCCTTACACAGCGTCTCGTTAATGCGGCTGACCTTCTTTTCCTCATCAAAGGAAATGGCGTTGAAGGGGCAGAGGTCGCTACACGTCTTGCACCCGGAGCAGAGCTCTTCATCGACCACTGACGTAATTGCCTCAACCTCTATTTCGCCAGCGGTTATTGTAGCCAAAGCCCGGGCGGCAGCCGCTGAAGCCTGAGTCACACTCTGAGGAATATCCTTGGGCGACTGACAGCAGCCAACGACAAAAATGCCGTCGTTCATGGTAGCTACCGGGTCAAGCTTGGGGTGTTTCTCCAGGAAGAAACCGTCGGCGCTGCGGCTAACGGAAAACAGCCTGGCAACCTCGTCGGCATCTGCCCTAGGCTCGAGAGCCGAACTCAATACCACCATGTCAACCGGGACACGCCGCTTGCGCCCGATGAGGGTATCCTCGCCAACTATAATGAGCTTGCCTTCTTCTTCGGGACTCTCAGCAATATCGGTAACCTCACCGGGACGCCCACGGATAAAAGTAGTCCCTTCATCAAGAACACGGTTATAAAACTCCTCAAAGGCTTTACCCACGCACCTGAGGTCAATATAGAATTCAATGACCTGGGCTCCGGGGACATGCTCCCTTATCAGGTGGCCAAACTTCATTGAATACATGCAGCACACCTGCGAGCAATACTCGTGATACTTCTTATCCCGACTGCCCACGCAGTGGATAATGCCCACCGTCTTGGGGTGGGAACCGTCCTTAAGGAAGATCTCACCTGCGGTTGGCCCTGAGGCATTAATCATCCGCTCAAACTCAAGGGCAGTAATGACATTATCAAGGCGCCCGTAGCCATACTGGTAGAGGGGGGTAGGGTCAAAGGCGTCATAACCGGTAGCCATGATTATGTTACCGACATCCACCTCCACCTCCTCCTCCTTCATCTCCTGATTAATTGCCCCTGCCTGACATGCCTTAACACACTCCAGGCACTCCGAGCACACGCCGCAGTTCAAGCAACGCCTGGCTTCCTCAATTGCCGCCTTTTCATCAAAGCCAAGCTCAACCTCGGCAAAGCCCTTCCGCTTCTGGGGGTCAAGCGTCGGCACAGTATGCCTTGCCTGGGGTACCACCCCCTTCTTTGACACCTCTTTCACCCTGGTGATAGGGGTTGGTCGCCCCGCCTTCAGGTCAACCCCCCTCAGATGGCGGTCAATTGAGATAGCGGCTTCCTTACCAGCGGCAATAGCAGCAATGACATCGGCGGGACCGGAAACCAAATCGCCGCCGGCAAAAACACCCTCAACATTTGTCTGCAGGGTTACCTGGTCAACAGCCAGGGTACCCCACGCCGTGTATTCAAGCTCCTTGGGAAGCGCTGCCTTGTCCACCGACTGCCCCACAGCCATAATTACGTTATCAACATCCATATCAAATTCCGAGCCCTTAATCGGCACCGGGCGCCGCCGACCACTGGCATCGGGTTCCCCCAGCTCCATCTGAATACATTGGATGCCAGTTACCCACTCACCCTCGGTCAGAATCTTGACCGGTGCTGAGAGGATGTGGAGTTTTACCCCCTCACGCTCCGCCTCATCCACCTCAGTGGCAGCAGCGGGCATCTCGGTTCGGGAGCGCCGATAGACAATAGAGACCTCTTTTGCCCCAAGGCGGCGGGCTACCCTAGCCGCATCTATGGCGGCATTGCCCCCGCCAATGACGACCACCCTCTCTCCAAGACTAACCTTAGCCCCCGAGCTCACCTGCTTCAGAAAGCCAAGGGCATCGATGACGCCCTTGGCGTCTTCGCCGGGTATCCCCATCTTTATGCTTTCCCAGGCACCGGTAGCCAGGAATATAGCTTCATAGCCCTGACTGAAGATATCCTCAAGGTTCTTCACCGTGGTATTGGTCTTTATCTCCACCCCCAGCTCTTCAATATAGCTAATTTCGTTATCCAGCACCTTCTTCGGCAGCCTGTGCTCAGGGATACCATAGCGCAGCAGACCACCGCTCTTGGGCGTAGCCTCAAAGATGGTAACCGGATAGCCCTCTTGTATCAAGTCGTAGGCACAGGCCAGTCCCGCCGGACCGGAGCCAATAATAGCCACCTTATCTTCCTTCGTCCTCTCAATCGGGGTTGCCTTTTTTCTACCCACCTTCATCTCGTAGTCAGCCATGAAACGCTTTAGGGCGCGGATGGCCACCGGCTCATCAACCTTCCCCCGCTCACACTCCAGTTCGCAGGGGTGGGTGCAGACACGCCCGCAGACGCCGGCAAAGGGCATGGTCCGCCGCAATACCTCAAGGGCTTCCTTGAACTTGCCCTGGGAAATAAGGGCGACATACCCCTGGGCATTAACCCCAGCCGGACAGGCGGAGCGGCACGGCGGGTAGCCCCGCTTATCAACGGTAAAGGCATTGGGCACAGCCTGGGGGAAGGGTCTATAGATTGCCTTCCTCTGACCCAGCCCTAGGTCAAACTCATTTGGCACCGTAACCGGACAAACATTGGCACACTCGCCACAGCCAGTGCACTTATCAACGTCAACATATCTTGCCTTCTTCTCTATCTTAACCTTGAAATTACCAACATACCCCGAGACATCAACTACCTGGCTATAGGACATCAACTCAATATAGGGGTGAGACCCGGCCAGACTCATCTTGGGGGTTAGAATACAAGCCGAGCAGTCAAGGGTGGGGAAGGTCTTATCAAGCTGAATCATGTGCCCGCCGATAGAAGGCTCCCTCTCTACCAGGTAGACCTTATGCCTTGAATCAGCAATCTCCAGGGCGGCCTGAATGCCGGCAACACCCCCTCCCACCACCAGGGTATTGGGGTTGACCGGGACTTTCTTGGTCTCCAGAGGCTCTTGATAGGCAACACGCCTTACCGCAGCACTAACCAGAGCCTTGGCTTTCTCAGTGGCAGCGGCGCGGTCCTCGGTTACCCACGAGCAATGCTCCCTGATATTAGCCATCTCAAAGAGATAGGGGTTTAACCCTGACTCCTGGCAAACCCGGCGGTAGGTCCGCTCGTGCAGCGTTGGGGAGCAGGAAGCCACCACCACCCGATTAATCCCCAGCTCCTTAATATCCTGCCTGATAAGGTCCTGCCCTGGGTCAGAGCACATATACATGTAGTGGCGAGCAATGGTCACAAAAGGTAAGCTCTGAGCAAACTCGGCAACCGCTTCAACATCCACCGTACCCGCAATGTTGGTCCCACAGTGACAGACATAAACACCAATCTTAGGCTCCATTTTGCCCTCCTAACGACCAGCGCAGATTATATCAAAGGGGCCAGTTGCTAAACTAAACTATATTAGCATACGGGGGTATCATGGTCAAGTTATTAGCACCGCCATAATTTGTTAAATTTATTGACATTTCCCTATCGCTGTAGTAAAATTTTTATACAGGGGTCAGGGGTAGTAATGGAGCAAAAGCAGTTACCCCAGATGAGGCAGGAACTAAAGCAAATCCTCAGAATGGAGCAGGCAACCCTGCTCGAGATGCCCGAGGAGGAGTTTCAAAAGCTCATTGCCGAGATAGAGAGAACCCCCCTTTTCCAAAGGCTTTACCAACAGGAAAAGGTAATCCACCGCCAGAGATTCCCCAGGACCGATATTGCCTCCAGTTTCTATCAACTCAAACCGGAGCTGGTAGCCGATAACAGCTCCCCTGATATTGAATCCCTCCTGCTCGATAAAAAGCGCATTGTTGACCGGATACAGAGGCTGGGGCGGGATAAATTCAAGCGCTATTTTCTGTTCCCCGAATCGGGGGTAAGCGAGGAAGAAATCGCCGAAGAATGTAACCTGGTTGTTTCCGAGGTTCAAAAAATCAACCGCCTCATCGATGAGTTCTCCATACTGAGCGAGTTTTATCACCCCTCGGCTTTCAGCTCGGGGGAGGTATACTATACCAAGATTGCCTCGGTAGAGAAGAATGGGGAGGACTTTATCATCGGCTATTTTTCACCCTTCCTCGCCCGGGGAAGGTATTCCATTGATTATGAAAGATTTGAGCAACTAAAGGGCAACCTCAACGAGACTGAGACTAAACAAGCCAGGCAGCTACTGCGGAAGGTGGAGCTCGTTAATACCCGCAAGGATACACTAACCCAGATACTGCAAGGCATTGTTGAACGCCAGGCACTATACCTTGAGTCTGGCGAGCTGAAGGCGCTATTGCCCTTCAGCCAGAAGGAACTAGCCAAAAAGACTGGGCTTGCCCCCAGCTCGGTAAGCCGCGCCATCAGGGGCAAAAGCATTGACACCCCCTGGGATGAGGAAGTCCCGCTCAAGCACCTTTTCCCCAGACCGAAGAGTTTCAGAAAGGAACTTCTAAGGCAGCTGCTTGAAACCGAGGAGGGGCTTCTTACTGATGAGGCAATCAGGGCAAAGCTGGAGGAGAAATTCGGTGTTGCCATTTCCAGGCGCTCAATAGCCAACCTGAGGAAGGAACTGAAGATCCCGGCAGCGTGGAGGAGAAAACAAGCTTTAATTTAGCAGAGGAAATTATGACCAAAAATCTCACCCCAAAGAGCACGTGGCAGCGCTGGAAGGAAAGCAGCGCCAGCAAAATCATTAAATGGCTACCGGAGGACCAGAGTTCAAGAGGCATACGAAGTCCTCATTTCTGGATAATCGCTGCTCTAATGGCAGTCCTTACCTTCGTTTACTATGTTGACCAGACTCCCATGGTTAGTATACCGCCGTTTTACCACAGCTTTTTTACCGGCGTTCACGACATACACCGGACATTGTTTTTCATACCTATAGTCTACGCTGCTTTGGTATTCAGGGTATGGGGAAGTCTGATAACTTCGTTCGCCTTTCTCTGCGTGGTATTGCCACGTGCTTTGCTTTTCTCCCCTTACTCCGACCCGCTCGCTAGAGCTGTTCTCCTTGTCATCTTTTTGACTCTTATTGGTATACTGGTGGCGACGCAGCTTAACAGAATTGAAAGTGAAAGAAAGGCACGTGCCGAATTAGATATAGCTTACAAGGAGCTTAGCGAATCTGAGCAACGCCTCAGAGAAAACCAGGAACAGCTAATTCAGGCTGAGAAGCTAACCTCTTTAGGCCAGCTGGCAGCCTCCGTTGCCCACGAGATTAACAATCCTCTAGCCGGTGTTCTCGTCTATACCCAGCTTCTAGCCAAGAAGATAAACAGCGACAAATTCAATAAGGAAAGTGCCACTGAATATCTAAAAAAGATGGAAACCGAGCTTACCCGCAGCAGCCGGTTAATCCGAAACCTCCTGGACTTTGCCCGGCAATCACCACCGAGGTTCTGGGAGGTGGACATTAGCGAGGTCATTAACCGGAGCTTTGAACTTGCCTCCCATTCTGCGAAGCTGCAGCACGTCCAGGTGATAAAAAAGCTTGACCCGGCGCTGCCCAAGATTTCAGCCGACTTTGACCAGCTTCAGCAGGTCTGCACCAACCTTATTATAAACGCCATACAGGCGATGCCCGAAGGCGGCACGCTGACCATACGCACCTCAGCCGATAACGCCAACGTCAAGGTAGAGGTCCAGGACACGGGTGTCGGTATTTCCCCGGAGAATATGCGCAAGCTTTTCACCCCCTTTTTCACCACCAAGCGGGAGGTGAAAGGGGTGGGACTGGGACTGGCGGTGTCCTACGGAATAATCCAGCGCCACAACGGCAGAATAGAAGTGCAAAGTAAGGAAGGAGAAGGTACCACCTTTACCGTCTATTTACCACTGCGCCATGAAGAAGAAAACTAAGGTCCTCGTTGTTGACGATGAAGCCGTTATCCGCGACTCGCTTCATGACTGGCTGAATGACGCTGGCTACGAGGTGTTTACTGCGGAAAATGGGCGCCAAGCCCTAGAGACAATTAAGCGGGAGGGGATGAGTATCGTTATTGCTGACTTGGTCATGCCGGGGATGGATGGAATCGGACTGATGAAGCAAGCCAAGGAGATATCCCCCGACATTGAGGTTATTATCATTACCGCCTACGGAAGCATTCCCACCGCTATTACTGCAATAAGAGAGGGAGCCTATGACTACATTCAGAAGCCATTCTGCCCGGAAAGGACTGAAATATTAATTGCAAAACTGGTGGAGCGCCAGCAGCTAATTGAGGAAAACCTCTCCCTGCACCAGAAATTGGAGGAGCGTTACCGATTTGAGAATATCATTGCCAAAAGTTCCAGAATGCAGCAGGTGGTGGAGGCAATCAAGGTCGTGGCTACGAGCAATGCCACCGTGCTTATTACCGGCGAGACCGGCACGGGGAAGGAGCTGGTGGCGCGGGCTATCCACTCCCAGAGCCAGCGTAATGGCAAGCCCTTTGTTGCCGTCAGCTGTGCCGCCCTGCCCGAGACCCTCCTTGAGAGCGAGCTATTCGGCCATGAGAAGGGCGCCTTTACCGGGGCTTACGCTCAAAAGAAGGGGAAATTTGAAATCGCCAACCGGGGAACGCTATTCCTGGATGAAATTGGCGAGATGAGCTCCAACATCCAGGTCCACCTGCTGAGGGTGCTGGAGGAGAAGGAATTCAACAGGGTTGGCGGTAATGAGCCGATTAAGGTTGACGTACGGGTTATCTCCGCCACCAATAGGAACATAAAAGAGGCGGTAACCAGGGGGCAATTTCGGGAAGACCTTTACTATCGGTTAAACGTGGTCAACATTGAACTGCCGCCGTTAAGAGAGCGGAAGGAAGACATTTCCCTCCTAGCCCGGCATTTTCTGAGGAAGTTTGCCCTGGAGAACAATAAAGAGGTTAGCGACTTTTCTGCCGAGGCTACCGATTTTCTGCTGAGATATGACTGGCCGGGCAACGTCCGGGAGTTGGAAAATGCTATTGAACGAGCGGTCATACTAGCCAGAAAATCGCTAATTGAGGTTGATGACCTGCCCCAGCAAATCCTGGTAGCTCATTCAAACCCGGTGGGGAAGAAACTGAGGCAGGTGGAGAAAAGCCATATTACCGATGTCCTGAATCAAACCAAGGGTAATTATACCGAGGCAGCCAGGGTGCTGGGCATCTCAAGAATGACCCTCTATAATAAAGCCAAGGCCTATGAAATAAATGTAAAGAAAATGGACAGAAGCCGATAGCTAAACCTTCAGCTTAAAGTAGATAGGGGCTATCCTGAACACTCAGGGTAGCCTTTTCTTTTGGCAAGGAAATTGCATCTATTAAGAGTGGGAATAGTAACGCAGAGTCAGGTAATTAGGAGGTAAGGAAATGAAGCCGATACTGGTAGTAGAAGATGAAGCTATCATGAGGGATTCGCTCCGAGACTGGCTTACCGACGAAGGCTACCCGGTAGAGACCGCGGAGCACGGTGAAGAGGCGTTAGAGGCAATCGGGGAGCGGGAATTCAGCCTCCTCATCCTTGACATGAGGCTGCCGGGAAAGAACGGGCTTGAGGTATTAAAGGAAGCCAAGGCGCAAAGGCCAAAAATCAAGGGGCTCATCATTACCGCTTACCCATCAGTCGAGACTGTAATGGAGGCAATGAAGTTAGGCGCCGTTGACTATCTAACCAAGCCGTTCCCGCTTGATACCCTGGAAAAGCTGATTCAGAAGACCCTGGGACCGGTTCAACTGGAGATAAAGCCGAAGGCTGCCCTCAAGGAAGCCGAAGCCAAGCCTGTGGAAAAGGCAAAGGTTGAAGAGGTTATCGCCGTTGCCCCGGAAGAAATACCGCTCCACCTCAAGCAGGGAAAGGAGCACTTTGACGCTGGTCGCCACGGGAAGGCACTGAGGGAATTTGAATCTATTCTCAATGTTGCCCCGGGTAATATTGAGACCCGCGTCTGGATTAGAAAGACAAAGCAAGCCCTAGCCGAGCCAACGACTGAGGCAGCCGGCGCTGAAGAGGCTAAACCCAAGGAGTGCCTCTGGATGAAAATGGGGCTGGTGGCTTACCGCATCTGCACCCGGGACTACGACTGCCTCACCTGCGAGTTTGACCAGACAATGCAGGAGAAAATGGCGTCCGGGGAAACCCCTGAGCTTGACCAGGCACTGGAGCGGTTCAGGGAGCTGCCAGGCAGCCAGCGGCTCTGCCGCTACGCCATAAAGGGAGATGTCTCCCACCGCATCTGCTCCCGCCTCTTCCAGTGTGCCAACTGCGAGTTCGGGCAGATGATGGAGGATGCCCTCCAGCAGAAGCTAGCCAAGCTACAAGCGCGACGGGAGGCACTACGCAAAAAGGAGCAAAAAGCCAAAGCCTAGCTAGAACCCCAAACCAGTGGTACTTAAGCAAAGGATATGCTAAACTACGGAAGCATACCCTTTGCTATAAAAAGGAGCAAAACAATGGAAGCCAAGAAGAGAAAGATTCTGCTCGTAGAAGATGAGACCGTGCTCAGGGAGGCTCTACGGGACTGGCTTACCGAGGATGGATATGACGTTGAGTGCGTTGACAGCGGCGAGAAAGCCCTGGAAAGAATCAAGAAGGAGCAGTTTGGCGCCATAGTTCTTGACCTGAGGTTGCCCGGCATTGACGGCTTGCAGGTTTTTGAGCAAGCCAAAGAGCTCAAGCCAGAGGCTAAGGGGATAATCATTACCGCCTACCCGTCAAAAGAAACGCTGGAAAAGGCGAAGAGGCTGGGACTCCTCGACTATCTGGTCAAGCCCTTTAAGCTCGAGGAGCTGGAGAAGCTAATCAGGGGGGCGCTGGGAGAGGTTGAGGAAAAAAAATTAGGCAAGGAACACGTCTGGTTAGAACTCGGCGCCGTCTCCTACCGCCTCTGCGACCGCAACTATGAATGCGGGCACTGCGCCTTTGCCCAGGACATACAGGATAGGTTTGGAACGATAGCCGTCGTCGGCGATGACGAGATTGCCAAGCTGAAGCAACTGCCCGGCAGCCAAAGGCTATGCCGTTATGCATCAGCGCACTTTGTTGAGAAAGAGAAGCCAGCCTCAGATTAAGCCTTGTCTCTAACGTTTACCATTAGAGAAATCTGTAAGCTTATCCGCCAGGTCCTTTTGCCCCATAGCCAGGGTCAGGTCGCTGCGCGTTCTCTCCAGCACCCCACGAACCATGTCAGTAGTACGGCGTAGACCACCGGTTATGGCATCGGGGAAGTCCATAGTAACCAGGGTATTGTAGAT
>CAYWCO010000028.1:0-12493 GCA_964456815.1 uncultured Dehalococcoidales bacterium
ACCACCGGCGATTACTCAAGCGTGGTGGGCTATGCCGGTATAATAATAAAGGGGGAATGAGGTGCACTCGCTGGTGAGACTAGCCAAGAAAACGGTGGAGGCTTATATCAAGGAGGGCAAGGTCTTCAAGCCGAAAAGGCTCACCCTCAGGATGAAGGAAAAAGCCGGCGTCTTCGTCTCCATCCACAAGCTCGGCGAGCTGAGGGGCTGCATCGGCACCATTGAGCCGCAAAGGAGCAACGTGGCTGAGGAGATTATTATAAATGCCGTAAGCTCGGCGACCAGAGACCCCCGCTTCTTCCCCATCACCCCCGATGAGCTTAAAGACCTTGACTACAGCGTTGATGTCCTGACCACCCCCGAGCCGGTAAAGAGCCAGAAACAGCTAGACGCCAAGCGGTACGGGGTTATCGTTGAGGCGGGGTGGCGGAAGGGGCTCCTCCTCCCCGACCTTGAGGGGGTGGACAGCGTTAAGGAGCAGGTTGAAATTTGCCGCCAGAAGGCGGGCATACCCCCCGACGAGCCGGTAAAACTTTACAGATTTGAGGTAAAGAGGTATAAGTGAGCCAATAAAGGGGGTAAGGAAAATGCCAAAGCAAAAAGTGCCAGATATCGAGTTTGAACTATGGGTTATTGCTGAGCTACCAACATCGTTTAGCAATAACAAAATATATATTAACAAAGAATATCAGAGAGGAGATATCTGGACACCTTTACAGAAGGTAGAACTAATCAGATCAATTAATAATCAATACTCTATTGGTGTGCTCGTATGTTTCTTAAATGATAATCAACAATATGAAATACTTGACGGACAACAAAGACTCATTACAGTGAGGCAGTACTTAGAAGATAAGCTGGATCTCACTAACACGGCTATCATTAAATACAGTGAATTAAGTGTAAGAGAAAAAGCTTTGCTTGATGCCTATTGTATTTATTATATAAGGCTTAAAAGTCGTAATCCAGCCAGCGAGGAAGAGGATATTGTCCAAACTTTTCTGAGGTTGCAAGAGGGGACCCCACTAAATAAAGCTGAAAAATTGAATGCTCAGCGGGGCAAATTCAAGGATACATTCAGAGATACAAGAGAAACTCACCCAATTTTTGAGTATTTGGGTAAAGAAAAAAGGTTTCGGTGGAGACAGCTTGCTGCTGAATTACTAATGTTAGAACTCAAAAGTGATTTCAAGAATAGAGTTTTCCCAAGTCTTGATCTACCTTCAATGATAAAAGTTGTTAAGGAGTATGAAACCAATATTAGCGCCAAGAAAATAAGGTTGCTTAGAAGTAACTTAGATTTTCTTTATAATAGTTTGAACGTATTGCTAACGGCTTTTAAGCCCAGCGAATTCGTCTCTTTCTATTTATTGATATCTTATCTTCGTAAAATGAAAGCTGCTAATGTAAACCTAATAAATGAATTTGCTGGCTTTGCCGAAGAATTCTTAAAGACCCTGCATATGTTTTCTATATACGATGTCAAACCGCCTGTAGGTATGCCCAAGAAGCTCTTTGACTTGTATAAGAGCTACAAATATGAGGCCAAGCTGATGACTACGCCAGAATCAATAAAGAAAAGATTTGATATTATACTAAGCGAGTATAATCGATTACACCAAATAATCATGAAAGACCCAAAAAGACTGTACGATACGGAGCAAAAGAGGACACTATATTTTAGGCAGAAAGGTAAATGTCCTTGGTGCGGGAAAAAAATGAGTTTTAGTTTCACTTCGGGGCATCATATTTTTGCACATGCTGAAGGCGGTGTAACCGATGATTTAAGCAAAGCCGTTCTTTTACACGAAAACTGTCATAAGCAAGTGGAGAAACAAATAAGTAAAGGGAAAGAACCTGTATTTCTGTTTGCGTAATAAGCAACAGGGGAATTAAAGAGGGGCGAAGCCCCTCTCCCATAACCTTCCCCCTCTCCTTGAGAAGGAGAGGGGGATTAAGGGGGTGAGGTTGATAAGATGACAACAGATTTATTTGACTACCAGTCCGACCAACAAAAGGAGAAAGAAGCGCCACTGGCAATCCGGATGAGACCGGCCGCCCTGCACCAGTTTGTGGGGCAGGAGCACCTGGTGGGGCCGGGGCGGGTATTAAGAAAGGCTATTGAATCCGGGCAGGTGCCGTCAATCATACTGTGGGGTCCCCCGGGGTGCGGCAAAACCACACTGGCTTATGTCATCGCAAGGGCTACCCAAGCGCACTTCAGCCCCATAAGCGCCGTCAGTGCCAGCGTGGCTGACCTGCGGCGGCTCATTAAGGAAGCGGAGGAGCGCTATAAGCTGTACCAGGAGAGAACCATCGTTTTTATCGACGAGATTCACCGCTTCAATAAGGCTCAGCAGGACGCCGTCCTGCCCTATGTTGAGGACGGAACCATTACCCTCATCGGAGCCACCACGGAAAACCCATCGTTTGAGGTTATCTCCCCCCTACTCTCCCGCTGCCATGTTCTCACCCTCAACCCCCTCGCCGAGGACGAAATCCAGGCCATAATCATGCGGGCGGCAAAGGACGAACTCAAGGGTCTGGGCAAGCTAAATGTTGAGCTTGCCGAGGACGCCCTGATACACCTCATCATGATGTCAAACAGGGACGCCCGTGTTGCCCTCAATACCCTGGAGATAGCCGCCCAGACGACCCTGCCCGACGCCGAGGGAAAGCGCCGCATCTCGCTATCAACCATCGAGGATGCCATCCAGCACAAGGCGCCGCGCTACGACAAGGAGGGAGAGCAACACTACGACCTCATCTCAGCCCTGCACAAGTCAATGCGGGGCTCAGACCCCGATGCCTCCCTTTACTGGCTGGGGCGGATGCTGGAGGCGGGGGAAGATCCCCTCTATATTGCCCGCCGCCTGGTTCGCTTCGCCTCGGAGGATATAGGCATGGCTGACCCCCAAGCACTGGTAGTAGCTATGGCGGCACAGCAAGCTGTCCACTTCATCGGCATGCCCGAGGGCAAACTGGCTCTGGCTGAGACGGCAGTCTACCTGGCAACAGCCCCCAAAAGCAACTCCCTGTATGAGGCTTACTCCAAGGTCCAGAAGGATGTTGAACAAAAACCTGACCAGCAAGTGCCGCTGCACCTCCGCAATCCAGTGACGCGTTTAACGAAAAAACTCGGCTACGGCAAGGGCTATAAGTACCCCCACGACTACTCCAAGCACTTCGTCCGGCAGCAGCACCTGCCCGATTCGGTTCAAGGCAAACGCTATTACACCCCAAGTGAGCAGGGATATGAGAAGGAGATTGCCCAAAGACTGAAAGGGTGGTGGGGGGAGGATAAACCAGAGAAGCCAGAGAAAGAGGAGAAACCGAAGAAGCCAGCCAAGGCAGAGAAACCGAAAAGAAAGAGGAAGGATTGAGCCGAGTTCACATTACCTTCCCTTGCGCCGATATTTCACTGGAAGGGGTGTGGCATTTCCCCGAGGGTACAGACCCCTTCCCGGCGGTTATCGTCTGCCACCCTCACCCCCTCTATGGCGGGAATATGTCCAATAATATTGTCTTTGCCATTTGCCAGGCGCTAGCCCAGCAATCAATCGCCGCCCTCCGCTTTAACTTCCGAGGAGTAAGGAAAAGTGGTGGTGAATTCGGAGAGGGCATTGCCGAGCAAGAAGATGTTAGGGCGGCATTAGCCCTCGTTTCATCCACACCCAATATTGACCAAAAAAGAATAGGGCTGGCAGGTTACTCCTTTGGCGCCATGGTAGCCACCCCTGTCGCCGTTCAAGATGAACGGGTCAAGCTGCTGGCACTGGTATCACCGGCGCTATCAGACTCCGGCTGGGAACAGCTAAAGGGATACACCAAGCCAAAATTTCTAATCGCCGGTGACAATGATTTCGTCATCCCCGAGCAACAGCTCTGGCAGCAGGTCAAGGATATCCCCGAACCCAAGCAATGCCAGATTATACCCGGGGCTGACCACTTCTGGGCCGGGTTTGAGGAGGAGGTGGCTCAGAGAGTAACCCAGTTCTGTGCTGACGGCTTCAGCTAATTAGAAACGCCTTGACATATTATGCCCCAGAAACTATACTGAAAAGTCGGCGCGGGGTGGAGCAGTGGAAGCTCGTTGGGCTCATAACCCAAAGGTCGCTGGTTCGAATCCAGCCCCCGCTACCAAGAAATTAAGAGGCACAGCGAAAAGGCTGTGCCTTTTTGTTTAACCAAAATTATGTTACATTAGGCTATAAATGGTAATAATAGGGCAAAGGTGAGATGAGAAAAGACCGACTAATCGTGGGACTGCTTTGCATCGCATTTGCGGTGTGGACTTTTTTATCTGATAACACCATTGGTCCGGCAATAGCCATTGGTGTCCTGGGCTTGATTACAGTGGCAATCGCTAGAAAGAGATAATCCCCCTATCGTCCCCTCAACGAAATTGCCAGCCTTCCTGAACGGGAGGCTTTTTTATTTAATACGGGGGTTGCTTCTTAAGTAAATACCGGCGAGGGGCGTTCCTGGAAGGGATGCGTCCTCAGAATCAACGAGAAAAGGAAGGGGTATTTTGCCCTCAGGTGTTCAACGTAGTCCAACCACTCGCTGGCAAGATGGTCGTACATCCGCTGGATATCAACGGCAAGATGCTCAAGGTCAGCGTCGGGAAGGTTAGCCAGTGACGGCCTGGCTTCAAGCTCCTCGTCAAGATGGGTAACCGCCCACAGCAAATCGGTGAAACGGTCGTGCTCAAGCAGATTGGGATTTTCCAGCAGGGCTAATAGAAACGTCCGTTTCTGCGCCAGATACGCCTTGAGCTTTTCCAGGTCTACCTTGCGGCAATCAAGCTCAACATTGAGGTGATAGGCATATTTAGCCGCCTGGCGAAAGTCTCGCTTGGTCCACTCAGAGGTAACATTCATATGCTCGGTGATTTCGGGGCGGTTATCAAAGTATTTGAGGAGGTCATTGAGCAGATGATTGCCCACTTCACTGAAAAAAGCGCCCACTACCATGTTGAGCTTTTCCAGTTTATCCTTTTTCTCCCGCCGGGTAAGGACACGCTCGATGATAAGCACTACCAGCAGAACCTCAAGAGGCAGAAAAGCAAGGTCGCCGACCATATAGATGAAGATATGATGAATATCACGGAAGATGAGGTAGTGAACAAAGTAGGCGATACCGGATAGCACCAGAAAGGCAAGAGCCAGAT
This sequence comes from uncultured Dehalococcoidales bacterium, assembly GCA_964456815.1. Lineage (GTDB taxonomy): Bacteria > Chloroflexota > Dehalococcoidia > Dehalococcoidales > BS750m-G39 > CAVTZP01. The sequence continues at coordinate 5,174 of CAYWCO010000028.1, forward strand.
AAATAATAAAGGAGAAACGCCTGAACATTTTGGTTCCCCCTAACCCAGATAGTCGCTAAGACTAATATAGCATATTTTGGCTTCACGGGGATAGCCGGCTGGAATCCAGCCCCTATTAATTACTAAAAGGTCTCCACCTCTAGCTGGATTTTAGTCCGGGGTATAGCTCACCCTGGTCTGGGGGGACTCCCACACCTCAACGCAAGAGATTGACACTCCGGACAGCTTTGGCTTGAGCTCCTTATAAATTGTGGCTGCGATATTCTCCGAAGACGGATTGAGCTTGTCAAAGGGGGGCACCTCATTAAGGCAGGTATGGTCAAAGCGGGATATAATCTCGGCGAGGTGCTGCTTTAGCTCAACGAAATCGTAGGCGATGCCGATGTCGTTAAGCTCGGGGGACTTTATCCTCACCACCACCTGAAAGCGGTGCCCGTGCATTGCCTCGCACTTGCCCCGGTAACCCCCCAAGAAATGAGCGGCATCAAAATGTTGCTCTACAGATATCTCAAACACACTAATTACCCTCCAACTTAAATACGCCCTGGACCTCTTTTAGCGCATCCAGCAACTCCTTGACTGTTTTGCCGCTTACCGGATGCACCAGGTCAGGGGCAATCTCAACTAAAGGAACGAGAGCAAAGGCTCTCTCGGTGAGTCTGGGGTGGGGAATAACCAGCTCCGGGGTCTTAATAACCTGGTCGCCATAGAACAGGATATCTATATCTATCAGGCGGGGTTCGCCGGAGCCGCCCGTCCTGCCCATCTTGGCTTCAATGCCCTTGGCCAGAGCCATAAGCCCCGGCGGGGAGAGGGTGGTGCTCGTCTGGCATGCCATATTGAGAAAGCGAGGCTGCTCAATATTGCCCACCGGCTCGGAATCATAGATGGAGGAGACCTTTTCCAGGCGCAATCTCTGCGACAGAAACATGAGCGCCCTTTCCAGATTACCCCGCCGCTCCCCCAGATTCGAGCCCAGACCAAGGTACGCCGTTACCGGCTCAACTTCCATCCTGCTCCCTCCGTATAAGAGCATCACTCATGCGGCAGACTCTAACCATCTGCTGGACATCGTGAACCCGCACCATATCAGCCCCGTTAGCAATGGCAATAGCTACCGCCGCCGCCGTACCTTCCAGACGGTCACTAACCGGCAGGCCCAGCACCTTGCCGATGAGGGACTTGCGGGATGGCCCCACCAGAATCGGCCTTCCCAATTCCCTCAGCTCCCCCAGGCGCTGAATTATCTCCAAGTCCTGCTGCCATGTCTTGCCGAAACCGATGCCGGGGTCAATAATGACGTTTTCCTGGGGCACGCCCAGGCTTACTGCCAGCTCCATGCTCGTCTTGAGCGATGAGGTTACCTCAGCCATGACATCTTCATAGTCGGCGGTATCACGCTGAATACTGGCATCATAACCGCCCTTGTCCCGCTGATTGCTCATTAAAACCAGGGGAACGCCCCGCTCCGCCGCCAGCTCGGCGAGGTTAGGGTCTCGCTTCAAGCCCCACTGGTCGTTTATCATCTTTGCCCCGGCTTCAAGCGCACGCCGGGCTACTTCTGATTTGTAAGTATCAATGCTGATAGGCACGGATATTTCTGAAGCCAGCCTCTCTATAACCGGCACCACCCGCCTGATTTCCTCGTCAACCGAAACCGGGGCTGAGCCGGGACGGGTGGACTCGCCACCGACATCTATAATATCCACCCCCTCGCTAGCCATATGCCTCGCCTGGGCCAGGGCGGCTTCAATATCATCACCCACCCCGTCACCGGAGAAGGAGTCCGGGGTGACGTTCATCACTCCCATAACATAGGTTCGCTCCCCCCACCTGAACTCAATCCCGCCGCAGCGGGTAGGAGCAAATGGTAACTTACCTTCCATGGCTCAAATTCCACGATATTGTAGCACATAAACTTGCCTGTATCATAGGCGATATGATATTATTAACGATACACATCTATACCTAGTTTAAAGGTAAAGCCCATATGTCAATGCGTGATAAACTGGCTAAATTAGCCCAGATGGAAAAGCAGGCACGGGCAGGGGGCGGGGAAAAACGCACCGAGAAGCAGCACGCCAAGGGTAAGCTAACCGCCAGGGAGAGGATTGCCCTCCTCCTTGATAAGGGCAGCTTTGAGGAGATAGACCCCTTTATAACTCACCGCACCACCGACTTCGGACTGGCTGAGCAAAAGTACCTCGGTGATGCCGTAGTTGCCGGCTCAGGCAAGATAGACGGCAGAATCGTCTTTGTCTACGCCCAGGACTTCACCGTCCTCGGCGGGACAATATCTGAGGTATCAGCGCAAAAGGCGTGCAAGGTTATGGACCTAGCGGTTAAAAAGGGGGCGCCCATAATCGCCGTATGGGACTCGGGTGGGGCGCGCATTCAGGAAGGGGTGGCAAGCCTCGCTGGTGTTGGCGACATACTCTTGCGCAATACACTGTGCTCAGGGGTTATCCCGCAGTTGTCGGTAGTGGTAGGACCATCCGCCGGCGGGGCGGTCTACTCACCGGCGATAACCGATTTCGTCTTCATGGTCAAGGGGATAAGCCAGATGTATATTACCGGTCCCGATGTAATCAAGGCCGTTATCAGTGTTGACATAACTCATGAAGAGCTGGGGGGAACCAAGACCCACGCCGAGAAGAGCGGGGTGGCTCACTTTGTTGCCGAAAACGAAAAGGAATGCCTCAAGATGGTGCGCCAATTGCTCGGTTTCCTCCCCCAGAGCTTCAGGAATGACCCTCCCCGCCTGAAGCCGAGCGACGACCCCAAGCGGACTGACGAAAAGCTGCTTAAAATCATACCTGAAGACGCTAACAAGTCTTACGATATGAAGCAGATAATCACCAGCGTGCTCGATAATGGCGACTTTATGGAGGTGCAACGGCACTTTGCCCCCAACCTAATTATCGGTTTTGGACGGCTGGACGGCAAGGCGGTGGGGATTGTCGCCCAGCAGCCAGCCTATATGGCGGGGATTATTGATATCAACGCCTCGGTCAAGGGGGCTAGATTCGTCCGCTTCTGCGATGCCTTTAATATCCCCCTGGTCAACTTCGTTGATGTCCCCGGCTTTATGCCCGGCCCCAAGCAGGAGGAGGGCGGTATCATCAGGCACGGCGCCAAGTTTATCTATGCCTACGCCGAGGCAACCGTGCCCAAGATTACCGTCATCACCCGCAAGGCTTACGGTGGGGCTTATATCGTGATGAGCAGTAAGCACCTGCGCGGCGATATCAACCTTGCCTGGCCCACCGCCGAGATTGCCGTCATGGGGGCGGAGGGGGCGGTGAATATCATCTACCGGGACGCCATAGCTAAAGCAAAGAGCAAGGGCAAGAAGAGGCAGGAGCTTATCAGGGAGTATAAAGAGAGGTTTGACAACCCTTACATCGCAGCCGCCAGGGGCTATATTGATAATGTCATCGACCCCAGGGCGACCCGCCCCAAGCTGATAAGGGCGCTGGGGATGCTGGAACAGACCAATATCGTCCACCACCAGAAAAAACACGGGAATATCCCACTATAAGGCGGTAAGGGGAAATGGGGGATAAGAAGTTAATCGCCGCTATCATTGCCGCCGTCACCGCCTATATCCAGACAGAACCACAAGTAGTCCCTAAAATCAAGCCAGAGGGGAGAAAATAATGGCAACTGAAAAGAAGGTAAAGATGGAAACTAAAGAGAACCGACTGAAAATTACCGATGTTACCTTCCGCGATGGACACCAGTCCTCGCTGGCGACGCGAATGCGCACCGAGGATATGGAAACCATCGCCGGGGAGATGAATAAAGCCGGGTTCTATTCCATGGAGGTCTGGGGTGGAGCCACCTTTGATGTCGCCACCAGATTCCTCAACGAAGACCCCTGGGAAAGACCACGCATCCTCAAACGGCTGATGCCCGATACCCCCCTCCAGATGCTGCTGCGGGGGCAAAACCTGGTGGGCTACCGCAACTACGCCGACGACGTGGTTACCGCCTTCGTCCACCAAGCCGCTGAGGTCGGCATTGACATCTTCAGGGTGTTTGATGCCGTGAACGACGAGCGTAACTTTGAGACCAGCCTCAAGGCAATCAAGGAATGCGGCAAGCACGCCCAGCTTACACTGTGCTACTCCCTCACCGAGCCCAAGATGGGGGGACCGGTATATAACGTTGAATATTATGTCAATAAGGCGCTCATCCTTCAGGAGATGGGGGCGGACAGCCTGTGCATCAAGGACATGGCCGGGCTTATCGCCCCTGACGATGCCTATGAGCTGATTAAGGCGCTGAAGAAGGTGCTGAAGATTCCGGTGCAGCTCCACACCCATCATACCAGCGGCATGGGGCTGATGAGCTGCCTCAAGGCGATTGAAGCCGGGGTGGATATTATTGATACCGCCCTCGCCCCCTTCGCCCTGCGCTCCTCCCTGCCCCCGGTTGAGCCCATTGTCGTCGCCCTTCAGGGAACACCCAGGGATACCGGGCTTGATTTAGCCCATATATTCAAGCTGGGGCAGCATATTGAATCGGTAGCCCCCAAGTATCGGGACTTTTTGGACACCACCAGAATGTCAATCATTGATACCGCGGTGCTGATGCACCAGGTTCCAGGTGGCATGACCACCAACCTGGTAGCCCAGCTACGGGAGGCTAACGCCCTGGATAAAATTGAAGAGGTCTATGCCGAACTGCCACGGGTAAGAAAGGAGCTCGGCTACCCACCCCTGGTCACCCCCACCAGCCAGATTGTGGGCATTCAGGCCGTGCAGAATGTCCTCTTCGGCAGGTATAAGATGATATCAGCCCAGGTAAAGGACTACTGCTACGGCTTATACGGCAAGCCCCCGGCGCCGGTTGACCCCGAGGTGCGCAAGATAGTGCTCAAGGGCTACGAACGGGGGGAGACGCCCATCACCCACCGCGCCGCCGATATCCTGGAGCCTGAGCTGGAGAAGGCTAAAGAGGCGACCAAGGGTCTGGCTAAGGATATCGGTGACGTGCTCATCTACGCCCTCTACCCCACCACCGGCATGCGCTTCCTTAAGTGGAAGTACGGCCAGGAGGCACCGCCGCCGGAGGTAAAGCCGAAGACCCTGAACGATGTCAAGCGCGAAGACGAGCTCCTGGCCAAGTTAAAATCGGGTAAGCTTGCAGAGCAAGAGACGCCGACAGCAAAGTCCAGCGCCAGAACGTTTAAGGTCTCCGTAGGTAACGAGGTCTACACCGTCGGCGTGGAGGCAGCTGAGGGGGCACCGCCAGCAGCGGCACCAGAACCGGTTAAAGAAAAAACACCACCACCAGTAGCACCAGCGCCAGCTAAAGCGGCACCCACCGTTACCAAAGGCAAAGAAACCACAATTATCGCTCCCATGCCGGGGATAATAATACGCTACGAGGTAAAGGTGGGCGATAAGGTCAAGGCTGAGGATGTGATAGTTATCCTGGAAGCGATGAAGATGGCTAACGCCATAACCACCCCCGTTGAGGGGCGGGTTAAGGCGATAAACTTCGCCAGCGGCGATAAGGTAGCCAGAGACGATGTTCTGGCTATAATCGGCTAGAGAGCGTACGTGAGTAAGACATTAGCCGAGAAGTTATTAAACCAGGAGTCAGGGAGCATTGTTATTAGCCGGGTAGACCTGGTCTTTGCCCAGGATACCACCGGACCGCTGACGGTAAGACAATTTCAGGCATGCGGTTTCAAACGCCTGGCCAACCCCAAAAAGACAGCCCTGTTTTTTGACCACGCCGCCCCCAGCCCCAACCAGGAGATATCAAACGACCACATGCTGCTGCGCCAGTTTGCCGGGGAAAGCGGCTGCCTTATCTACGACGTGGGTAGCGGCGTCTGCCACCAGGTTGTGGCTGAGTCCCTGGCCAAACCGGGGGATGTAATCGTCGGCGCTGACTCTCATACCGTAACCGCCGGCGCTCTGGGTGCCTTTGCCACGGGAATGGGCTCCTCGGACGTGGCTGTTGCCTTCGCCCTGGGTAAGACCTGGCTGCGGGTGCCGGAGAGCATCCGGGTAGCGGTTTCGGGGAAATTTCCCGCCGGCGTTATGGCTAAAGACCTGATTCTTCACCTCACCGGCAAAATCGGCGCCGACGGCGCTACCTACAAGGCGCTTGAGTTCGGCGGCGGCGGTCTGGAAAATATCACCATGCCCGGGCGGTTTACCATTGCCAATATGTCGGTGGAGACGGGGGCAAAGGCGGGGCTATTTCCGGCGGATAAAATCACCAGGGACTACCTGAGCGCGCAGGGGAGGGGCAAAGACTATAAATCCCTCTCCGCCGATGATGACGCCGGCTATGAGAAAACAATCAACATTGACCTAGCGTCTCTTGAGCCGACGGTAGCCAAGCCCCACAGCGTAGATAACATCGCCCCGGCAAGAGAGCTTAAGGGGACTAAAATCCAGCAGGTATTCATCGGCACCTGCACCAACGGACGCCTTGAGGATATAGCCATGGCGGCTAAGATATTGAAGGGGAAGAAGCGCCACCCCGAGACCAGGCTTATAGTCGCCCCGGCATCGCCGAACATTCTGCTGGAGGCAATAAGGGAAGGATATATCCACACCCTGGTTAAAGCCGGGGCGAGCATACTGCCGCCGGGGTGCGGGGCTTGCCTCGGGCTGCATCAGGGGGTGCTGGCAAGCGGAGAATCCTGCCTCTCCACATCCAACCGAAACTTCAGGGGGCGGATGGGCAGCCCCGAAGCCTTTATCTACCTTGGCAGCCCGGCGGCGGCGGCGGCTACTGCCATAAGCGGTGAAATCACCGACCCCCGGGAGGTGATGTAGATGCTTAAGGGAAGAGCATTAAAACTGGGCGATAACATCACCACCGACCACATCATACCCGGGCGCTATGCTCACCTCAGGAGCAACCTGCCCGAGCTGGCAAAGCACGTCCTGGAAGACGCCGACCCTAAATTTACCTCCAGGGTAAAAACAGGGGACTTTATCGTTGCCGGCAATAACTTCGGGCTCGGCTCAAGCCGTGAGCATGCCCCCCTGGTGATAAAGATGGCGGGGGTAAAAGCGATACTGGCTAAATCCGCCGCCAGAATATTCTTTAGAAACGCTATCAATCTCGGACTCCCCGTGTTAATATGTAATACCGACAATATTGACGATGGTGATGAGCTGGAGATAGACCTTAAAGCAGGCACGGTAAAGGATATAACTAACGGCAACCAGCTTACTTCTGACAAAATCCCCGATATAATGCTCGCTATCCTTGATAAGGGGGGGCTCATCCCCTATATCCAGAAGTACGGTGATTTTAAACTTTAATATTATAGAGGGTGTTTTA
>CAYWCO010000029.1:0-12244 GCA_964456815.1 uncultured Dehalococcoidales bacterium
GCTTTGGCTTCAGCTTCGGGCTCCTCTGCTTTGGCTTCAGCTTCGGGCTCCTCTGCTTTGGCTTCAGGTTCTTGCTTAACTTCCGCTTCCGCCTCTTGCTTAACTTCCGCTTCCGCCTCTTGCTTAACTTCCTCTTCTGACATCTTATTCTCCCTCCAATTGTTGAATCCTTGCCTGGAGCACCCCCACCATCCCCTGCATAGGGGCGCTAAGATAGCTGGCCAGTGCCACAATAGGTCCTTGCACCGCAGCCAAAACCCTGGCTATCAATACCTCGGTTGATGGTATGGCAGACAGGGTAGCAATATCATCTGAAGTGAGCAGCTTCTCCGGTAAAAAGCCCCCCTTTATACTCATAACCGACTTGGTAGCCTGAATATAGCCGGCTAAGACCTTGGCTGGCTCGAGTATGTCACCATAGCCAAAAGCAACAGCCACCGGGCCGTCAAAGAAACCTGTCAGTTCCTCCCTGCCCACCTTCCGGGCGGCAATCCGGGCCAGGGTATTCTTCACCACCTTATACTCAACACCCGCCTCCCTCAGCCGGCGGCGCAGCTCAGTCATCTCAGCAGCCGACAAGCCCCGGTAATCGGTTAGAATACCGATACTGCACCGGGAGAAAACCTGCTCCAGGTTATCAATAACCTTCGCCTTCTTTTCCGTGGGCATCTCTCATCACCCCCTTAAAAAATAAGTCCTTGCGCCTGCCGCACAAGGACTTAACATTCAAGCCCTTTTCCTCGGCAGGCATTATTAAGCTGAATTAGCACCTGCTGTCTCAGGAAAAACCAGAAATCAAGACTTACCCAATATAGCACAGGAAGGACTAAAAATCAAGGCTTCCCGAATATAGCCACGGCACAGTTAAAGTAGCCGCAAACACCCCCCACGTTATGGGTTAGCCCAACGTCAGCCTTCTTCACCTGCCTGGCACCGGCCTTACCCTGCAATTGCTTATAGACTTCGTAAATCATCCTCAGCCCGCTGGCGGATAGGGGATGCCCGAAGCACTTGAGCCCGCCATCGGTATTGACCGGCAGCTCCCCGGTTAGCTCGTAGGTGCCGGCTTCAACATCCTCCGGCCCCTTGCCCCTGGGACTAAATCCCAGGTCTTCATAGATTAAAAGCTCGGTGATGGTGAAACAATCGTGCACCACGGCCATATCTATCTCCTGGCGGGGGGTCTTAATCCCCGCTTCTTTATAGGCAAGCTTACCGGCTTCAACCGTCTCCGGAATATAACTGAAATCATAATCCGAGCGAAGCTTACCCTGGCCACCGCCATTATCCAGTGCCAGCGCCTTCACCAGGATGTAGTCCTTTCTCATCTTCTTCGCTATCTCAGGTGTAGTTACAATGGCGGCTGCCCCACCATCGCTGACACCACAGGCATCAAATAAGCCGAGGGGATAGGAAATCATGGGCGCATTTATTGCCTGCTCCAGGGTTATCTCCCTGTGGAAATGAGCCTTGGGGCTCAACGTCCCATTATGGTGGTTCTTGACCGCTATCTTAGCCAGAATATTCTTGCCCTGTTCATAGCTCAATTTATATTTATTAAAGTAGCCATTGGCTAGTTGAGCAAACTGGCTTACCGGCGGCAACTCCCACTCCACCATACTGCGGTCAAAGGGGTCGGTAATATCCATGTTAAATCCGCCGAAATGGTCTTTGGTCTTCTCAACGCCGCAGGCCAGGGCGATATCACAAATCCCAGCGGCTACACCATAACAGGCATTCCTGAAGGTATCAGTGCCGCCGGCACAGAAGTTCTCCACCCTGGTGACAGGAATATACTCCAGCTTCAGGGCATTAGCCAGGTGGGAGCCGGTAAAACCGCTCTCACGACTGCCATACCATGCCGCCTGAATATCCTTGGGCTCAATGCCAGCATCCTCAAAAGCCTCATAGCAGGCATCTACCATCAAGTCCTTATAGTCCTTATCCCAAAGCTCCCCAAACTGGGTACAACCCATACCTACTATCGCTACTTTATCCTTAATACTCTCCATAAACACCCCTCCTCGCTTATTCTATTAATTAAGCCCTTATCGGCATAGATTTCCAGAAGTAAATGCGAGCGCCGTCCCTATCAATTATCCTTCTAAAGCTCATCTCCAGCGGCAGACCCACCTTAACCTGCTCCGGCTCGCCGTCGGTCATGTAGCACTCCATTCTGCCGCCACCGTCAAAATCAATGGTGGTGGTAACCGTGGGCAAATCGGGGGCGGGGGTCACATAGTCCATGGCGAAGCTAACTATCTTAGCCTTCTTACCAGACAGCCGATAGGGCTCAAACTGGTCTTTGGTATGGCACTTAGTGCATACCCTCTGCGGAGGGAACTGGACTGTCCCGCAGACCTTGCACTTAACCCCCTGCAACCTAAGGTTAGTCTCGCGCTCCCGCCACGCCGCCGGAGCCGAAAAGAACCTGACACTCTCCTTAGCTTCCTCCCTGGGCAAAATCTCGTGCCAGGTGAGATATGTCTTATAGTCAGTGACTAACTTCTTTGACGCCAGGTGCCCTTTCATGCCTCGCCGGTCTCTAATTTTGTCTATCTGCTCGGTTACCTGCAGGATAAAGGCATCGCTGCCATTGCCGTAGCTGGCAAAAAGAATACGGTCGCCAGCCTTAGCCTCCTCAAGGGCGGCTACCAGCAACATCAAGGGAAAGGCAGCCCCGGTGTTACCCATGGCGGCAAAAAGCGGGTCTTGAAGCTGCGTCTTAACGTCGAAGCCCAGCTTCCCGGCTAAACCCGCTACCCGCCTGGCATCGGGGGTATAGAGGACAACCTTGGCGAAATCGCCCGGACTGGAGCCGGACTTCTTCATCAGCCCCGAGACGGCTCCAGCAACCACCTCCATATAACCATGGGTGGAGGTAAACCTGTCCTCCCAGGAGCGAACGAAGGTATCTCCGTCAGCCCGCCATACATCAAATATCTCGTTATAAACCGAGTAGCTGTCTTCAATGCTGGCGGCAACATCGCTGTCGCCGATAAGCAGGGCGCCGGCGCCATCACCGAAATTCTGCTCAAAGGCCGAGCCCGGCGTTCCCAGGCGACAGTCAGCAGCGGCTACCATCACCTTCTTGGCCGAGCCGGCCTTAACTGCATCCACAGCCGCCCTGAGGGCGGAAGTCCCCGCCCGCAGGGAATGGGCGAAATCAGCGGTAAAAATGTCCTCCCTGAGGTCAGCCGCCATGGCCACGATAGGCGCCGCAAGCTTCTCTTTATACGGGGAGGTGGTGGTGGCAAGGTACAAACCTTCTACTGTCCCGCAGTCTATGCCCTTTAAGCAATCGCTAGCCGCCGCCACCGCCATGGTTACGCTATCCTCGTCAAAGTTGCCGATAGCCTTCTCCCCCCGGGCGCCTTTAGCCAGCACCTCCCGGCTCAACCTGAACAGAGGTACATAAGCACCATATGACGTGATACCAACCATGCCTATCTCTCCTTCTAGGCTCGCTTGAACTCGTAGGCAAGCCTGTTTTCGGGCAATTTTACCGGACTAACGGTTAAGCTCATGCCAACCTTGATATCCTTCTCCTCAATATCCCGGCTCAAACGGGCGAGAATCTGAATACCGTCAAACTCGCCCAGAGCCAGGGTGTAGGGTGCGTCTGCCTCAAAACCGGACGGCCCATAATTCACCTTTGTATAACTTCTCAGCTCACCCTTCCCCCCAACCTCAAACCACTCCACCTCGCTTGATAAGCAATCGGGGCAATCCAACCTCGGCGGGAAGTAAGCAGTGCCACACTTCTTACACCTGGTTGCCATTACCTTACCCGACTCAAGGTAGTTTATAAATTCCGCCGTCTTTGCCTCAGTTGTAAAGCTAACCGTACCAAAATTCTCAAAGCCCACTGGCTACCTCCTGAGAATGGTTACATTTCCGTACTGCCCGATGCCACCGATATTATGAGCCAGACCTACCTCCGGCCCCTTCACCTGAGCCTCGGTAGCCTCTTCCCTTAGCTGGCGGACAATGGTTCTAATCTGTGAGCCACCGGTAGCACCTATAGGATGACCTTTAGACAAAAGACCGCCGTCAACATTTACCGGTATCTTGCCATCAACATAGGTCTGCTTATCTTCAATCAACCCCACTCCTTCCCCGGGCTTGGCGAAGCCGAGGTCTTCATAAGCCAGAATCTCGGATACGGTAAAACAATCGTGAACCTCAGCCACATCAATATCCTGGGGTCCGATACCAGCCATTTTATATGCCTGTTTGGCTGCCTCCTGAGCGCACCTCAGTCCGGTAAGAGACTCCCTCCCCGCCATGCTCATGGTATCCGTTGCCGCCCCCAGACCGATAATCCAGATTGGGACTTTACACGCCCCCTTGGCGACATCCCCGCTGGCGACTATGATACAGGAAGCGCCGTCAGCATTGGCGCAGCAATCAAACTTCTTCAGAGGGCTGGTTATCACCTCCGAGTTCAAAATATCCTCCAGCCCAAGCTCCTTGCGATAGGTGGCTTTGGGATTAGTCGCCCCGTAGTGCGAATTCTTAACCCTCACCTTAGCCAGGTGCTCCTCGGTAGTACCGTACTTAGCCATATGAGCGCGGGCATAGAGGGCATAACCGGCGGGCATGGTCAAGCCGAAGGGCGACTCCCAGATTATGTCCCCTCCCCTCCCCATCCTCTCGGCAGCCTCGCGGGAGGAGAGCTCAGACATCTTCTGGAAACCTATCACCGCTACCGCCTTGTGAAGCCCGGCCGTTATCATTGACCAGGCTACTCTCAAGCCGGTGGTGCTGGAGGAACATACCGTCTCAACATAGAAGGCTGGCTTGGGGGTCAGCCCCAGATACTCCGATATCAAGCCAGCCGGTGAACGCTGTTTATCATATTCCGGCGCCGAACAAATAATGGAGGCGTCTATATCCTCGGCGGTAATATCCAGACCCTCCATCGCCTCCTTAAAGGCTTCAAAGGATAGCTCCCTGATATTTACCCCGCACTGGCGTGTAAATGCCGTCTGACCGGCACCGACAATAGCAACCTCTCCCATAAATATCCCCTTTCTTTATGTCAACCGCTGGTTAAAGATAAGGTTGGGGTAAGGTCAAGCTTCAGACCCACCCCCATGCTCGTGGTCAAGGTGGCACTTATAACATACTGGCCCTTGGCACCACTGGGCTTAGCCCTCACCACCGCCTCCACTATCGCCGTCAGGTTGCTCATCAGCTTGTCCTCGTCAAAACTAACCTTTCCCAGAGGGACATGGATGATGGCAGTCCTGTCCAGCTTAAATTCAACCCTCCCCTTCTGGGCTTCGTCTATTGCCCGGGATATGTCATCAGCAGCTACCACCGTACCCGACTTGGGGTTAGGCATCAACCCCCTCTTGCCCAGAACCTTGCCCAGCCGGCTTACCTTGCCCATCATATCCGGGGTAGCGATAGCGATATCAAAGTCCAACCACCCCCCCTCAACCTTCTTAATCAACTCATCGCTACCAACAGCATCGGCTCCGGCGGCTTCAGCCACCCTCGCCACCTCCCCCTCGGCAAAAACTATGATGCGTACCTTCTTGCCCAACCCGTGGGGCAGGAGGGCAACACCACGGACCTGCTGGGTGGCATCACGGGGGTCAACACCCATGCGGAGGTGAAGCTCAACCGTCTCATCAAACTTGGTATAAGCCATCTTCTTAGCCAGTTCAATAGCCTCCTGGGGTTGATAGAACTTTGTCTGGTCTAAAACCTTTACTGCCTCAAGATATTTCTTGCCGTGTTTTGTCACTCTATTCCACCTCAATCCCCATACTTCGGGCGGCGCCTTCGACAATTCGCTCTGCGGCTTCAATGCTGGTGGCATTCAAGTCCTTAAGCTTAATCTGAGCGATTTCACGAAGCTGAGCCTGGGATATCTTACCTACACTCTCACGACCGGTAGTACCAGAGCCCTTTTCCAAGCCCAGCGCTTTCTTTAGTAAATCGCTAACGGGCGGGGTCTTGGTAACAAAGGTAAATGAGCGGTCTTCATAGACGGTTATCTCAACCGGAATAATAGAGCCAGCCTGCTTGGCGGTGCGCTCATTATACTGCTTGCAAAAAGCCATAATGTTAAGCCCGTGCTGTCCCAGGGCAGGTCCTACCGGTGGCGCCGGGTTTGCCTTCCCCGCCTCAATCTGTAATTTAATTACCGCCTTAACCTTTTTCGCCACTAGAGTTTCTCCACCTGCAAGAAATCAAGCTCAACCGGCGTCTCCCGCCCGAAAAGGGACAGGAGCACCTTGACCTTGCCCTTGGCTGTGTTTATATCATCCACCACCCCGACAAAATCAATAAAGGGACCATTGGTCACCCTCACGCTCTGCCCCTTACGGAAACCGACCTTAACCTTGGGCGCTTCGGCTGCCATCTGTTTCAAGATTTTATCGACCTCCTCCTGCTGGAGGGGCATCGGCTTATTTCCGCTACCGACAAAACCGGTAACGCCAGGTGTATTACGCACTATATTCCAGCTCAGGTCGGTCATCTTCATCTGGACCAGGATGTAACCGGGCAGTATCTTCTTATCCACATTACGCCTCTGCCCTTCCCTAACCTCAATCTCAACCTCGGTGGGTATAATCACCTCGGCGATTTCATCCCCCCCGTCCATAAGCTTGATGCGCTGCTCAAGGTTCTTCTTAACCCGCTCCTCATACCCGGAGTAGGTATGAACCACAAACCAGCTTTTTTGATTCTCTGCCACCGATAACCTCATTCAACCAAGACTCTTAAAAACGCAGACTCTCCCTCTACTTCATATTAAGCATAAGATTAGGAAAGCAAGCCTTCATTGACCCAGAAAGAAGTTCTGCACTATATTATAAAAACCTAAGTCAGCAGACCCCAAAATTATGCCCACGATAACGGCAACAACCAATACCAGGAAGGTCAAATAAGCCGCTTCCCGCTTGGTGAGCCAAGTTACCTTCTTCAGCTCGGCTATAATATCACCAACGATTTTAAACCTGGAACGCTTGGTAGGAACACCATGATAAGTCATTAGAGAAGTCCCGCCTATCCCTTAATTGCCCGCCACTATTTTATCTCCCGATGAAGGGTATAAGTGCGACAACGGGGGCAATATTTTCTAAGCTCTAAACGCTGGGAATCATTCCTCTTGTTCTTAGTCGTCGTATATGTCCTCTCCTTGCAGTCGGTGCAGGCAAGGTGGATAATAATTCGCGCTTCACCCTTTTTTGCCATTTCTACTCAATGATACTGGTAACGGTGCCAGCGCCTACCGTTCTACCTCCCTCTCTGATAGCAAAACGAAGACCCTTCTCCATGGCTACGGGGTAGATAAGCTTTATTTTCATCTTTATGTTGTCGCCGGGCATAACCATCTCCACCCCTTCCGGCAGCTCAATTGTGCCGGTAACATCAGTAGTCCTGATATAGAATTGGGGCTTATACCCATTAAAGAACGGGGTATGCCTGCCCCCCTCCTCCTTACTCAAGACATATACCTCAGCATCAGCGTAGGTATGGGGCTTAATTGACCCGGGCGCGGCCAGTACCATGCCCCGCTCTATATCCTCTCGCTCTACGCCGCGGAGCAGAATACCAACGGCATCCCCCGGCTCGGCATAATCCAGCATCTTATGGAACATCTCAAGGCTGGTAGCCACCGTCTTTCGGGTCTCCTTCAAGCCAACTATCTCAACCTCATCGCCGGCTTTAACCATTCCCCTCTCCACCCTTCCTGTGGGCACGGTGCCCCGCCCCTTGATGCTAAAGACATCCTCTACCGGCATCAAGAAGGGCTGGTCTTTGGGTCGGGGGGGGATGGGGATATAGCTATCTATGGCATCAAGTAATTCCCAGACGGCGCCACACCACTGGCACTCCCTCTTGCCACAGCCACACTCAAGAACCTTAGTGGCACTTATCTTGATAATGGGGGTTTTATCACCGGGGAATTGGTACTTACTAAGCAGTTCCCTTACCTCCATCTCCACCAGCTCGAGAAGCTCCTTGTCCTCCATAAGGTCTATCTTGTTAAGGGCAACCACGATAGAAGGCACCTCCACCTGGCGAGCCAGCAGGACATGCTCCCTGGTCTGAGGCATGGGACCATCAGGGGCACTAACCACCAGGACAGCCCCGTCCATCTGGGCAGCGCCGGTTATCATGTTCTTGATGTAGTCAGCATGCCCAGGACAGTCAACATGGGCATAATGGCGCTTTTCGGTCTCATACTCAATATGGGCAATGGCGATGGTCAGTCCCCGTGCCTTTTCCTCAGGCGCATTATCAATGGAGCCAAACTCACGGTATTCGGTGAGACCTGCCTTGGACAGCACCATGGTTATCGCCGAGGTCAAGGTTGTTTTCCCATGGTCAACGTGACCGATAGTGCCCACATTGCAATGAGGCTTAACCCGCTCAAACTTCTTTTTTGCCATTTTTAACCTCCCTTGGCTCAGAGCCCACAACCAGATTCGAACTGGTGACCCCGTTCTTACCAAGAACGTGCTCTACCTACTGAGCTATGTGGGCTCCCATTCTAAATTATTTTTAGGCTACATATAGAGTGGAGGGGGCAGGATTCGAACCTGCGTAGCCATTTCAGGCGGCAGATTTACAGTCTGCTCCGATTAACCACTCCGGCACCCCTCCCCACCACCAAATCCCAGCCCGAGAGGGGACTCGAACCCACTAACCTACCGATTACAAGTCGGTTGCGCTACCGTTGCGCTACTCGGGCAATGTCAATCAACGGAATATTATAAAGAATGGAAGATTTAAAAGTCAAGCTTAACGCCCCGCACCCCTCATTTCTTCAATAGCCCTGACCAACCTCCGGCACTCAGGCATGGTGCGGGGGGAGATACGGACATAGCCAGGCAGACCGAATGAGGTGCAATCACGCACCAGGAATCGCCTTTGAAGCAGCTCGCGGCGAAACCCGGGGGCATTGCCCACCTCAAGCAGCAGGAAATTCGCCGCCGAGGGGACGGGGGATAGTCCCAGGCGGCTTAGCTCGGTAACAAGATAGCCCTTAGCCTGCTTAAGCTTAATCTGGCACTCCTCCAGATAGCCCTCCGCCGCCACCGCCGCAATCCCCGCCTGCTGGGCGACAGCGTTAACGTTCCACGGGGGGCAGATACGGCGCATGGTGGCAATAATTTCCTCCCCCGCCACCCCGTAGCCGAGGCGAAGCCCGGCCAGGGCGTAGTCCTTGGTCATGGAGCGCAGGACGAGCAGCCTATTTCCCTTAATCATATCAAGAGAAGACCACACATTATCAACAAAGGTGATGTAAGCCTCATCCAGCACCACCAGGGAATTCCTGGCGGCATCAAGCAGCCTCTCAAACTCCTCAAGCGAAAGATACTGCCCGGTGGGGTTATTGGGATTGTCAATAAAGATGCCCTTGGGGCGGTGCCGGCGGATTAAACTAACCGTCTCCTCTATATCTAGCTGGAAGCTTTTCTGGGCACGGCGCTGCTTGATAATAGATGCCCCCGAAATCTGGCAGGCAACCTCATATTCGCCGAAGGTAGGCTCAATGACAAGGGCCGAGTCTCCCCGCCCGAGGTAGGCGAGAGCCGCCAGGCGTATTAGCTCAACGGAGCCGCTGCCAACGATGACGTTCTCTTCACCCAACCCCAGTTTATCCGCCAGCAAACGCCTCAGCTCACCAGCCCTGGAGTCAGGGTAGCCACTGATATCCGCCTTGTCCACAGCTTTTTTTATCCCCGGCGGCGAACCGAAGGGGTTCAGATTGGCACTGAAGTCAATGACCTCCTCAGGGGCAATGCCCAGCGCCTCAAGCTCGGCGTAATCTATGCCGCCATGAGGAGAAGACTTCGTATTCTGCGCCTCAAACCTGGGCGTTAAAGACAAACTTTATCACCTCCACAACCAGGCAAAACCCGCCCCAGAGCAGGACGGACATTCCCATCAGCCTCACCACCTGGGGTATTAGGCGAGGTGATAGGGGGTTATTGGCATTACCCAGACGGTAGTGCCCTATCTTTTCCAGCCGGGTCCTGAGGGCACCGGCAGCGGCGCTCATCGGCCAGCCGGCGTTGATGCTCTCGGTCTTGGCATGGTCACGGAGCATAACCCGCCACGCCTTCTTGCCACCCATCCCCCACAGGTAGGCAGCCGCCACCAGCACCAGCCCCGAAAGCCGCGCCGGGATGAAATTTAACACATCATCCAGCCTTGCCGCAAACTTCCCCAGATATTCGTATTTACCGTGATAGCCAATCATGGCGTCAATGGTATTCACCACCCGGTAGCCTATAGCCCCGGGCACGCCGAAAAGGAGAAAAAAGAAAAGGGGGGAGATAACGCTATCGCTGGTATTCTCCGCCACCGATTCTATCGTCGCCGATACCAGATGGGGCTCATCAAGCCCCTTGGTGTCCCGGCTGACCAGAGCCTTCACCGCAACCCTCGCCCTGCCCAGCCTGCCGCCCTCAAGGAGCTGCTTAACCCTTAAAGCCGAGCGGCGCAGCTCTTTTATGGAAAAGGTTGACTTAAGCAAAAAGGCGGCAACCAGAACATAGGCTATCGTGTTCAGTCCATGGAGATAGGAGAGGAGGAAGTAAACCGGCAGAACAAAGATGGCTAAGACCAAGACCACCACCGCCACCCCGTATATAAACTGAGCCCACCGCTTTCGGCGAGGAGAAATCTTCAGCCCCAGTGAGGTGAGCTTCCCCATCCAGACCACGGGGTGCAGGGGGCGGGGGAACTCCCCCAAACCCAGATCAATAGCCAGCGCCAGGAGCAGAATAACTATGCTTTCCATTTTTTCTCAGGGCACCAAATCTCGCCACCGGTAACCTCAATTTTACCCAGCCTGGTATTGATTAGAAACATGTCAATATTTTCTTCCCCGCTATCGGTATCAATAACAAAGCGTATGCTCCTGAAATCCGAAGGCGTCCGTCTGAGACAATCCCTCTTTTTTATACACGCCCCAGGATGGTCTTCCTTGTTGTTGCGCTCGGTGCAGAAAAGCTTACTCTTCCTGCCCCTCTTGATTAAATTCAGCGTCGGGGCGTCCGGTAAGCCGTGCTTCTGCCCCACCGAAATAATGCTGTATTCGGGGTTAATAATCTTAAAAGCCGCTTCATCAATTCCGTTAACGCTGCCGTGGTGAGGCACCTTTAGCACCCTGGCCGATAGCTTCTTCTTCGCCCGCGGCATATGCCTCATCATCTCCCAGCTTTCCTCCTCGGCGTCTCCGGTGAAGAGAAAGCTCCACCCCCCGGAGGCATTTTCTGCTGGCGTTAGCTTAAAGACGATACTCTGGTTGTTGGCGTTGCGCTTGGCGATTTCTGCCATCTGCTCGGCGTTCATCGCTAATATGCGGCGCAGGCCTTCCAGTGTCAGGCGCCCCCTGCCTCTGGCAGGAGCCTTTCTGGGCAGTGTCCGCTTGTAGGGAAGATTGCTCACGCTCAAAGCCATCGCCTGTATGGCGCTATCCAGAATCTGGACGTCCGGAGCCATGACTTCAAGCCTGACACCGTTAAAAATATCAAGAGGGGGCATCTCCTGGAGGGAGGGGTAGCGGACGTTATCGGCATCAATGATGTGTTTTTGCACAAGCTCACTCAGCTCCTGGTTCTGGGCAACGCTCTGAATTATAAAGTCCATGACCTGCAACTCGGGGGCCGCCGAGGGTGATATTGAGGTGCTTTTTCTTGGCGGAGGAGCCCAGTCCGGGTCCGGCTTCGGCCCCCAATAATACCTGATGCACCTTTCCTTTCCCTTATTCCAGCTCCCGGGCTTGGCGCTTTCCGATTTGAGGAGGTGCACCAGCCCGTTCACATGGTCTGAGTCAATGTGTGTTGCCACCAGCAGGTCTATGACCTCAACCTTCTCATGCTTAAGATAGGCAGCCAGCCTTTTGGCTGCATCACGCTTTTCACCCCCATCAACCACGATGCAGGCTTTCCTCCCCCCTTGGCTAAAGGTGACAACGGCACAATCCCCGTGAAAGACGTCCAGAAAGGCAACGTTCAAGAGCATGCTAAGCCCCCTTATCAAACCGTCTCAATCATTCTCAAGACGTCAATCAAGCCCGCCCCCTGGAAATACCTATCTCGACCAAGGTCGGTGCAGGTCTTCATCAAAATCTTCTTGACCTCGTCGGGGTGCCCGACGAAGTCCTCCTCAAGCCCGGCAAGCTGGACGACGACGAGTGGAGGATCATGCGCAGGCACGTGCTCATTGGCTACCGGCTGCTCGCCGGCATCGACTTCCTCAACAA
>CAYWCO010000030.1:0-12162 GCA_964456815.1 uncultured Dehalococcoidales bacterium
GTATGGTTGTACCCTCTGCTGCCGTGATTTCAACGCCGTCAATAGTTAGCTTAACCATAGTATTAGAAAGAGAACGCCATCGGCGTTACCCCAAAGGGCTCCAGAATTATTTCTGCCCGTAGAGTAGTTCCCAGCCGTCAGCGTGGGAAATAGCCCCCGGCTCGCAGGCAGCGACGCAGGGTGTGGGGTTCTCCCCGTAACCAGGTTTGCAGGGAGCGCAGCTATACCTGAGCTTTTTGCGCTCCTCGGCTTTAACCTTGGCTACCGACTCTTCACGGAAGGGGTCATATTCGTCCTCGCCGACCTCAAGTGCCTTCGCCGGGCAGGCCTCTACGCACTTGCCGCAGCCGTTACACTTATCGCTGTCAATTTCCAGGAACCAGTTGCCTGACCCGTCTTTGAAACCGTAATTAGCTAGCAATTCTGCCTCGCTTTATGCCTTCCTTGCGCTTTGCGCCTTGCCTCTTTCCAGCATAGCAAAGGCAAAGAGAGCAGCTCCAATTCCACCAGCAATCTGAGTGTCAAAGGGAAGGCCCTTGTCTCGCATATTTGGGTCGTACCAGACCTTGTCTGCGGCTTTGACTCCTAATTCCTTCTCCAGCCGCTTTACGACTCCCTCATTCTTGGCTATACCGCCGGTGATGGCAAACTTCTCCTCCATACCCAGGCGGTTTAATAGCTCCGTTATGCGGTGAGCCATAGCGGCGCAATAAGCCGCCATAATATCGTTCTCGGGCACCCCTTCCTGCAATAAGCCAACGACCTCGGTCTTGGCAAATACCACGCAGGTGCTGCTTATCATCGGCGGCTCCTTCTCAATCTGGAAGGAGCGGGAGCCAATCTCCCAGACCGGAACCCTGATGAGGTCAGCAAATACCTCCATCCCGCGACCGGTACCGGCAGCACACTTATCATTCATCATGAACTTCGTCACCTTGCCCCGCTCATCGCAGCGGATAGCCTTACAGTCCTGCCCGCCCATATCCAGCACTGTCCTTATCTCCGGGCCGTAGAGGAAATTAGCTCCCCTGGCGTGGCAGGCAATTTCGGTTATTGCCTGCTGAGCCATAGGAACATTTACCCTACCATAGCCAGTCCCGATGCAATAATCAACGTTATCAACCTTCAAATTGCTATCTTTAAGCGCCATATTCACGCACTTCCAGGCGCTATCTGGGCTATCTGAACCGGTACGGGTATTGCTATAGGCATAGAGTTGACCATCAACCATAATCACTGCCTGCGAGCTAACCGAACCGACATCAACCCCGACAGTAACAAGCTTACCCTTCTGCCAGTCTATGTCAGGGTTAACCCACGAGGCCTCCGGCCACCTCCAGTATTCTACCTTCTTGGCCTCAACCATTGCTCATCCCTCCTTTTACGTATTTAAGACTTCCCCTCTTCAATCATCTCTTTTTCCACAACCTTAGCTTCTACCTTCTCCTCAAGCACTCCAGTAGCGGCGGCAGTAGCTGCGCCTAAGGCGCTAACAAATTCCGGGTCATCCGGCACATTTACATCCATGCCGATATCCCTCTTCAGGGACTCAGTAAACCCGGTATTCTTAGCTACTCCACCAATCATGACCACATCCTTCTCCAGCCCGACGATGCGGGCTACGGAGCTAACCCTACCAGCTATGGCATCGTGGACAGCACGGGCAATATCGTGCTTTGGCGTCTTCTGATGAATCAGCGAGACCACCTCAGACTCACCAAAGACGGCACATTGGGCATTCATCGGGATGGAACGTGTGGACTGGAGTGATAGCTTCGCCATTTCCTCCACCGACACCTCCAGCGCCCTGGACATGGTATCAACAAAGGTACCGGTACCGGCAGCACACCTCTCGTTAATGGCAAAGTCTAGGACCCTCCCCTCGGGGCCGATTTTTATCGCCCGACCTTCCTCAGCTCCAACGTCAATGATGGTTCTGGCTGAGGGGATAAGCTTAATCACCCCCCTGGCATCAGCGGCAGCATCAGGGATAACGCCATCAGCGAAGGCAACCCTTGAGCCGGAACTACCGGTAGCCACCACGCGGCTAATATCCCCTCGCTTGAGTCCAGCCTTCTTGAGTGCTTCCTCATACAACTTCTCCGCCGCCTCAGCCTTATTAATCCCAGTCGGTCCCTCCACCTTGGCCAGTATCGTGCCATCCTTGGTGATAACAATATGTACGTTCTTACCACCGACATCTATTCCTGCAAATATCATTCTGTCCCCCTTTCTCTGGTCTTTTTAGTCAGCTACCTTCTTCAGCCCTAGAGTCTCAGTAACGAAGAGGTCAATAAATCGCGTCGTCCGCCCTTCGTCAAACTCCCTCTCGTCAGCCATATTACCTTCAAAGGTCATTACCGGTAGCCCCAGGTTTTGCACGGCTATCTTCATCTCCATCTGGTGCTGGGCTGTCCCTTCACAACCACGGTTAAGGTGTATTATAGAGGCATCACACTTCCACTGCTTGGCAATCTTGGTTATAATGTCGTTCTTGTATTTGGCTCCATAAAACGGCACCCACATTAGCTTGCCTTTAAGCTCACCCTCAGCTAAAAGTCTCAGGGCATGGTCTCGGTCCTTGATGGTTATGCCCTGCTCCTCAAGGGTGGGATAAGGTACGAGCTTCCCTGCCTTATCTATTGTCCACCAGCCAATAAGGGAGAAGGTGTAAAGGCTGGCTATGGAGACAATGCCGTATTTCTCCAGGTAGCGGAATATGCGGAGAAAGCCCCAGGGTGGCTGGCTATCACCCAGCACCCGGCACTGCTCATCAGCCACAGCCGCGATTTTATTCGCCACCCGGTCTTTCACCTCGGGATATAGCTCATCCTTATAGAAGTGGGCGATGTCTTTATGTGACTTTTCCAGGGTTCCAAGGACATATAAAGAGAACATCGTCTTCTCATCCAGCGGCGCTGGGATAGCCTGGTTAAGCTCGCATGCCTTTGCCCAGTAACAGGCGGAATCATAGGTATTTTTGACATTCTGAATCAGCTTCTCGTCATCAATCTTCCTCTTGGTAACCTTCTCCAGAAAGTCAATCCCGTCGTATAGCTGCTCCACCACGTAGTTTATCTGCCGCTCGCCTATTTTGTCGTAGGCGCCAGCTCCGACGTCAAAGCAGAAGAAGGGAATATTGCCGCCCTCAATTTCGGCGGCTACCTGAAGCCACTTGGCATGAGAGCAGCAGATATGGTTCTGAAAGATGAAGTCTGCCTTGGGCCACTCGCCACCGTAGGCGAACTCGTTAAGGACTATGGAGCCCCAGTAGTTACGCAGGTAGGCGCACAGGTCTCGAGCGCAGCCCCACTTGCCTTCGGCTGCCTCCTGATACCTGACCTGCAGCTCAGGGTTAGCCCCAATGCTGGCTCCATAGGGCTCCTCAGTGAGCCCATGCACCTCACCCTCAAGCGCCTGGGGAATAGCATCAAAGCTCCATGCTCCTCCCTCCCAGCGCAGAGCACCACGGTCATGCGCCTCCTTATAATCCTTATAATACTTTGCTCTCAGCTCTTTAGCCCTGTTCCAACAATCTAAACCCTTTGTTTTATACTTTGCCATCTTTTCCCCCTAATCTTTTTAGACGAATAGTTCCTCAGCTTGTATCTGCTCCAGGAATGCTTCTACCCGGATACGGAACTGACCTACGGGAACAGTAACCTCAAATTCAAGGAAGTAGCAAGGGATACCGTTGCTCTCCAGATATCGCCTCAAGCTTGGGATATCAAGCTCATGAGGGTCGCAGAACTTTTGCTGAACCAGAATTACCCCCTGAACACCGTAGTCTTGAGCCAGCTTCAGAATGTGCGTAAAGCGCTTCCTTGAGATATCCTCCATTCCCCAGTCCTTATTGGGACAGGGCACACGGTCGCAGTAGCGGTTGGCAATAGCCTGAAGCCTATCGTTATCGGGGGTAACCTCATCCCAGAAGTACCTCGAGCCGGTACAATGGTCATCAATAACAAAGGTGCCCCCTACTGTTTCCACCATCTCCATAAAGGGACGGTCATCATTCTCGCTGCCAACAATCATCAGCCGGACTCCGGTATCGCGGTCAAGCTTCCGCTGAGGGAGAGCGTCAACTAGCTGCTTCAGCAAGTCGTTGTGCTCTCTCTTGTCCATAAGCTGACTTGCCCAGACCATGGTCATAGCTTCGGAACCGGTGATAGGTGGATTGTCCGCTTTACGGAACTCATAGACCTGCTTCATAAGGCGCCGATTGGTATTCATAATGTCTATGCCCTCGTCCAGCTCTTTATCGGTAATTTTTGCCCCTGTCCATTCCTCTATCGCCTTCTTGAACTCTTCCAGCTCCCCCCTCAGGAACTTCCTGGCTCTAGGGCTGCGCACGGCGTTAGGCATAACAAACCAGTAATTCCACGGCGTTGGTACATGGACTGTCCAGGCACCAAAAGCCTGGCGTGGATGAAGGCAAGAGTTGGTAGCCATTATCCCATCCAGGTAATCGTACTTGCCCTGCAACCCCTGGTTCAGGCAGTCGCGGGAGAAGGGACACCACATGTCAAACATGTGTGGCGTAGCCAGGGTAGGAGCCTCATGACCACCCAGTATGCGGACAGGAAGGACATTCGCCGCATACAGGACCTCCTCCGGTGCGTAGGTACAGAAATAACCCAGCACCTTGCCTCCCCTTTTCTGCTTCCAGTCCTTGGCATATTCATGCCGCAATTCCCAGACATCGCTAAACTGCTTCAGGATTTCAGATGCTTCCACTCTCTCCTCCTTTAATTTTGTTCTGGGTTCCTAATACTCATTGAATACCGAATCAAAATATCTGTTAGCTTTATCAGCAAGCAGCCCATGATACTCGCGGAATAAGGCCGCCGCCTTGGGTCGTAGCCAGTCCTCAGGCAAAAGCTCCGCCGGCAGGTCAGGATCAAAGAAGGGCAGCTTGCGGTATTCATGGATTAGACCAAACCTCTCAACGAAGCACTCGCTGGGCTCAATAGTCTCACCAGCGCGACTCCGCCTCAGGTGACTTTCAAGCTTGGGCTGATATTTTTGGGTAAAACTGGCATACTTCTGGTGTATCCGGCTTAAGTCCCAACCAAGGGATACCATCTTTTTAGGGTCGGTAAGACCCTGATTCCTAGCCTGAAAGATTTGCAGATACTCCCTGATCTTGAGCCTTTCCCCTAACTCTTCCGCTTCTTTGGCCAGCTCATAGGGTGATATCCAGGTGGCTTCAGTCAGGGCGCCATAACCCATCCAGCTCAGCTCAAGGCGCAGCCTGTCCCTCGCCTGGCGTTTTTGCTCAGGAATGGAGTAGGTGACGATGTTCCAACTTCCGTCCCAGTGACTGTTTTTTCGTTCAAAGATGCGCTTGGCGCCTTTGGTCAGCAACTGGTGGCCATCCTCAGTCAGCGAGTAGTAGCTCTTCCGCCCTACCCGCCTTACCTTCAGCAGCCCGGCACGGCACATCCTTGATACCGCCGAGCGCACTGCCTGCTGGGACAGACCGAGACTACCGAGTAGCTTTATCAGGCTACCGATTCCAATCTCCCCACCACGCTTGAGAAGATAATCACCATAAAGGGTGAGAGTAGCGTCCTGGGGACGAAATGTAACTGTTAACAAGCGCTGATTCTGATATGTCATTTTATTTATATAGCGTATTTTTTACGCCATACAAAATTTTACCACATTGAGATAACGCTGTCAATACTTTTTAGGGGAATTCAGGTGAGTTTATATGTTGCACATTTAACACCCTGATGGTATTATATTGGGAATATAAATAAACTTCTACATATATAAGGTATTGAAATGAAGCTATTTGTTGTCTTTCCCGCTAGAAATGAGAGCAAAACTATAGCCCAGTGCATTGAAACCGCCAAAAGAAGTAAATATGAGCCAGAGGTATTAGTAGTTGACGGCTTCTCATCAGATACAACCAAGAAAGAGGCTAAGAGTGCCGGTGCCATAGTCATAAGCCAGAGCGAGGGGGTCTACCCCGGTAAAGGTAGAGCCCTGAAAGACGGTATAAAGGAGGCCATTAGTAGAGGGGCGGATTACATCGTGTTTCTGGATGCCGATATTGTCAATCTGACGCCGGCATGGGTCAACCAACTAGCCGAGCCCGTGATTGAAAAGTCCTGCGATATGTCCCGGGGTTATTACCGAAGAGCTGAATATGACGGTGCCGTTACCAAGCTGGTAGCCAAGCCGCTGTCCTGGGTTTTCTTCCCTGAGATTGCTCATTTTGAACAGCCACTTTCTGGCGAAATATGTGCCACGACTAAACTGCTTAAGAGCCTACTTAAGAGTAGAGACTGGCCCGATGGCTGGGGTATAGATATCTGGTTGTTAGTAGAGGCTGCCATGAAGGACTACCAGATTGTCGAGGTATATTTAGGAACAAAAATACATACCTCAAGGCAGGAATACCTGGCTGATGTAGTCAGGCTGGCTAAGATGGCAGAACAGGTATCACTGACAACCTTAAAAGAAGCCATAAAATACAAACGAGTGGATAATGTAAAAAGGGTCCAACTGTAGCTGCGACCCTATGGGCTCGGTAGGACTCGAACCTACGACCAAGCGGTTATGAGCCGCCTGCTCTGCCACTGAGCTACGAGCCCGCAGAGGAGATTATACTACTTCAGGGCGTGGCTAACAAGTTAGCCAGAGGGTCTACGCCCTCTCAATCCTAACCGCACAGACCTTATACTCCGGTATCTTGGCTACGGGGTCAATTACCGGGTTGGTCAGCATGTTTGCCGGGCTCTCGGCAAAGTGGAAGGTCATGAATACCACCCCTACCGGCGATACCTCGGTTACCCTGGCTCTGGCTTTTACCTCCCCGCGCCGGGAGATGACCTTCACCCTTTCGCCATCCCTTACCCCCAATTTTGAGGCATCAGCGGGGTTTATCTCTATCCCCTCCCCTTTCAGTATGTTAAGCCCCTCTACCTTCCTGGTCATAGTGCCGGTATGGAAGTGGTAAAGGCTCCGCCCCGTGGTCAACACCAGGGGATATTTTCTATCAGGAAGCTCCATCGGCGGCTTATACTCCAGGGGTAGAAACCTCCCCTTCCCCCGGGTAAATACCTCCCGGTGAAGAATGGGCGTGCCGGGGTGGTCCTTAGTTGGGCAGGGCCACTGCAGTCCGCCTTTTGCAAGGCGCTTATAGCTAATACCACCATAGCTCGGGGTGAGAGAGGCAATCTCATCCATTACCTGAGAGGGGTGCTTAAAGCTAAAGCCCTTCCCCATCCTCTTCCCCAGCTCACAGGTAACCCACCAGTCAGGCTTAGAGTTACCAATAGGCTCTATTGCTTTTCTTACCCGCTGCACCCGCCTCTCGGTGTTGGTAAATGTACCGTCCTTCTCGGCAAAGCTCGCCCCGGCTAAAACGACATCAGCCAGTCTTGCCGTCTCAGAGAGAAATATATCCTGGACGACAAGAAATTCAAGTTTCTCTAAAGCCTCCCGGGCATGGCTGATGTCAGGCTCGCTCAAGAGTGGGTTTTCGCCAATAATGTAGAGCGCCTTGAGCTTGCCATGGTAGGCGGCATCAAATATCTCAGTTATTGTCAGCCCGGGCTTGGGTGGTAATGGGCAGCCCCAGGCGGCCTCAAATTTCTTTCTGATATTAGCCTCAGCCACTGCCTGATAACCGGGGTAGACGTTGGGCAGAGCGCCCACGTCACAGGCGCCCTGGACGTTGTTCTGACCCCGTAGCGGGTTTACCCCGGTAGACGGCTTGCCGACATTGCCGGTGAGCATGGCTAAATTGGCGGTGGCAATGACATTATCGGTGCCGTGGGAGTGCTGGGTGATGCCCATGGCATATAGAATAGATGACGGCTTATTGGTGGCATAGACCCTTGCTGCCTCAACAAGCTTTTCCTTGGGCACTCCGGTAGTACGCTCCACAAAATCAAGGCTAAAGCCGCTAAGCGACCGCTTGAAGGCGTCAAAGTTTTCGCATCTTTCTTTAATAAAGCTATTATCAACCAGCTTTTCATCGACTATGACCTTCGCCATACCCATAAGCAGGGCAACATCGCTCCCCGGCTTGTGCCGGAGCCAGAGATATGCCCAGCGCACCATATCAATCTCACGGGGGTTGGCGACAATCAGCTTTGCCCCGTTATCTACTGCCTTCTTTACCTCAAGCCCGATTATGGGGTGGGCTTCGGTGGTGTTGGTGCCGATAGCCAGGATACAGCCGGCATCCTTGATTTCACCTATGGAGTTGGTCATCGCCCCGCTGCCGAAGCTCTGCGCCAGTCCGGTTACAGTGGGGGCGTGGCAGAGGCGAGCGCAGTGGTCAACATTGTTTGTCCCTAACACTACCCGAGAAAACTTTTGGGCAACATAGTTCTCCTCGTTGGTGCACTTGGCTGAGGAAATCACCGCCACCTCTTCTGGTTTGTAACTGCTAAGCCTCTGAGCAACAAGCCCCAGGGCTTCATCCCAGCCTATTTCGGCAAATTTCCCGTTCTTTTTGATAAGGGGGGACTTCAGCCGCTCAGGGTGGCGAACAAAGTCAGTAATGCCAAAGCGCCCTTTAACACACAGCCAGCCTTTATTAACGGTGCCATCCCTTTGACCGCGGATACGCACTAGCTCCCCGTCACCAACGCCCAGGTAAATTCCGCAGCCAACGCCACAATAGGGGCAGGTGGATGCCACCTCCTCCATTGGTAGCTCGGCTTTCTTGGGCATAAGGGCAGCCACCGGGCAATGGGCAACGCACTCCCCGCAGGAGACGCAGTTTGATTCTATTATCGGCTTATCGCCAAAAGCAGCGACCTTGCTGGTATAGCCGCGGTGGATTAAGGCAATAGCACCAACGCCAAGGACCTCATCGCACACCCGCACGCACTTGCCGCAGAGGATACACTTATTCAGGTCACGGTAGAAGAAGGGATTGCTCTCGTCAACAGGGAATGACCTGTCCGTCCTGCGGAAGGGCAGCTCTTTAATGCCGAGATAGTCAACGATTGCCTGAAGCTCACAATGCTCATTCTTAGGGCAGGTTACACAGTGCTCGGTTACCGCCACATTGCGCAGGCAGATGTCAAAAGGTCCACACCGCTCCCTTCTATCGCATATCAGGCACTCGCTGGGGTGGTCAGCCAGGAGCAGCTCAACGGTGGTACGGCGAACCTCGTTAACTGCCGGCGTATTGGTGTGCACCACCATGCCCTCGGTGACCGGGGTGGTACAGGCTGTGGGCAGACCACGCAGCTTCTCAATCTCAACAACGCAGAGGCGGCACGCCCCGTACGGCTTCAGGTCGGGGTCTGAGCAAAGGGTGGGGATATAGACACCAGCCGACTGGGCGGCTTCAAGCACGGTCATCCCCCGCCTCGCCTTGACCTGCTTGCCGTCAATAGTTAGCTTGACTGTATCCAAGTTTTTACCCTTCCCTTTCCTCAAGGTCACACCTCAGGCAACGTTTTGCCTCTCTAATTGCCGTCTCTTCGTCCAGCCCAAGCTCCACCAGCTTAAAGCTCTTAAGCCTCTCATCTACAGGAAGGGCAGGTACTTCAACCCGCCGTTCTTCTTCAGCCTCCCCAAGCGGCTCCACCACCCCTTCCGGTGGCGCCAGTGTCTCGTCAATTTTACCCTTGCCACCAAGGTATTTATCTATAGAGATTGCCGCCTGCCTTCCATCGGCGATGGCTTCAATCACCGAAGCCGGCCCACTCCTGGCATCGCCACCGGCAAAAACACCCTCCCTGCTCGTAGCCAGTGTCTCAGGGTCAACCCGGATGGTATTCCCCCTGCCGAAGGCTAGGTTAAACTGGCCGGGGATTTCCGGGCGCTGGCCGACAGCGGCGATAATAGTGTCAAAACTCAGGGCAAACTCACTGCCCTCAATTGGCTCAGGGCGTGGTCTGCCGCTGGCGTCTATTTCCCCCAACCTCATGCGAAGGCTACCTAATTCCATCCTTCCGTTCTTCCTGGCTATCCTTGACGGCGCCACCAGAAACTCAATCTTCACCCCTTCGGCAATAGCGCCCTCAATCTCCTCGGCGCTGGCTGGCATCTCACTCTGAGTCCGCCGGTAGAGGATAGTTACCTCTTTAGCCCCAAGGCGAAGCGCAGTCCGTGCCGAGTCTATAGCGGCATTACCCCCACCAATAACCGCCACCCTACTTCCCATTTCTACCTTCTTGCCCAGACTCACCTCCCGCAAGAAGCTGACACAGTCTATCACCCCGGGGCTGTTTTCCCCTTTAACCCCAATCTTGATGCCCTGGTGGGCTCCAGTAGCAACAAATATTGCATTATAACCCTCTTTATTTAGCTCCTCCAGTGAATCCACTCGGGTATTTGTCTTTATGTCAACCCCGATATCCTCTATCTCCTTGATTTCAGCCGCAAGTATATCCCTTGGCAGCCGATAATCGGGAATGGCGACCCGCATCATGCCACCCGCCTCAGGCAGGGCTTCAAGGACGGTCACCGAATGCCCCCGCTTAGCCAGATAATAGGCGGCGGTAAGCCCCGCCGGCCCGGAGCCAACAATAGCAACACGCTTGCCGGTGGCGGGGGCAACCCTGGATTTCTGTTTCCACAACCCATTGCCATGGTCAGCGGCAAACCTCTTCAGTACCCGGATGCCGATAGCCTCGTCAAGCAGACCGCGCCGGCACTTAGCCTCGCAGGGATGGATACACACGTAGCCGCAGACTGAGGGGAAGGGAATCTTCTCCCTGACTACGGCTAAAGCCTCAGCAGGCTTACCTTCAGCAATAAAGCGAATATAGCGAGGGGCATCAACGCCAGCGGGGCAGGTATGGCTGCAGGGTGCACTGACCAAACCCTCGCACACCGCAGCCCGGCAGTGGCGTTTCTTGATATGTTCCTCATATTCGTCGCGGAAGTAGCGAAGGGTGGTAAGGGCGGGGTTGGGTGCTGTCTGCCCCAGTCCACAAAGCGAGCCGGCTTTAATCTGCTTGCCCAGATTCAGCAGCAGGTCAATGTCCTCTAGCTTACCCTTCCCGTTGGTGATGTCCTCAAGGATACCCAGCATCTGCTTTGTCCCCAATCGGCAGGGAACGCACTTACCGCAGGACTCAGACTGGGTGAAGGAAAGAAAATAACGAGCGACATCAACCATGCAGGTATCCTCATCCATTACCACCATGCCCCCCGAGCCCATAATGGCACCTGCCTGGGCTAGCGACTCGTAGTCAACGGGCAAGTTCAGCAGGCTTGCCGGTAAGCAGCCACCAGAGGGACCACCGGTCTGGACCGCCTTCAAGCGTTTACCATCGGGGATACCACCGCCGATGCCGTAGATAATTTCCTGGAGGGGTATGCCCATGGGCACTTCTATGAGCCCGGTACGCACTATCTTGCCAGCTAAGGCAAAGGTCTTGGTTCCCCTGCTCTTCTCCGAGCCATAGCCAGCATACCAATCAGCGCCCTTCTGCAAGATTGCTGATACATTACCCCATGTCTCCACATTGTTGATGTTAGTCGGTTTGCCCCAGAGTCCGGCTTGAGCCGGGAACGGAGGACGGGAGCGGGGCATACCCCGCTTGCCCTCAATGGATGCCATCAGTGCTGTCTCCTCACCGCAGACAAAAGCCCCCGCCCCCTCTTTAATCTTTAGATAAAAGCTAAAACCGGAACCCAGAATATTGTCACCCAGCAGTCCATAGTCTTCCATCTGGTTGAGAGCCAGTTTCAAGCGTTCTATGGCCAGGGGATATTCAGCCCGGATATAGATATAGCCCTCGCTCGCGCCCATAGCATAAGCACCGATGAGTACCCCCTCCAGAACAGCATGGGGGTCACCCTCCAGAAGTGACCGGTCCATAAAGGCGCCAGGGTCGCCCTCATCAGCATTGCAAATGACGTACTTCACCGCACCTGGAGACTTCCGACAGAACTCCCACTTCAGGCCGGTGGGGAAGCCAGCGCCACCGCGACCACGCAGGCCTGACTTCTTTATCTCCTCAATCACCCCTTCTGGCTTCATTCCCAGCGCCCTGACCAGACCAGCATAGCCATCCCTGGCGATATAATGGTTGATGTTCTCAGGGTCAATAACGCCACAGTTGCGCAGGGCTATGCGTACCTGGGGTTTGAGCATCGGCAACTCGAAAAGCTTGGGGATATCCTTAACGCCGTCGCCGCCCACCGTGCCCAGAGCCAGGTCAGGGCGGGGGT